>WRMR01000261.1 GCA_009776995.1 Planctomycetaceae bacterium
GAAGGCCGCGGCACTGTGGCCACCGGTCGTATTGAACGCGGCATGATCAAGGTCAGCGAAGAAGTCGAAATCGTCGGTTTCACCGATGAACTCCGCAAGGTCGTTTGCACCGGCGTTGAAATGTTCAACAAAACGCTCGACCAGGGCATGGCCGGCGACAACGTCGGGCTGTTGCTCCGCGGTGTCAAACGTGAGGAAATCCAGCGCGGCCAGGTGTTGGCCAAGCCGAAGTCGATCACCCCGCATACCGAATTTGAAGCGGAAGTTTATGTCCTGTCGAAGGAGGAAGGCGGTCGTGCGACCCCGTTCTTCAGCGGTTACCGTCCGCAGTTTTACTTCCGCACGACCGACGTGACCGGTTCGCTCACGTTGCTCGGCGATGCCGAAATGTGTATGCCCGGCGATAACGTCAAGTTGAAGGTGGAACTCATTTCGCCGATCGCACTTGATGCCAACGTCCGATTCGCCATCCGCGAAGGCGGCCGTACCGTCGGTTCCGGCGTCGTGACGAATATCATCAAGTAAGTGCAGAGAGCAGAGAGCAGAGAGCAGAGTGATTTTACTATCGGGCAATGAAAGTTATGAAATCAACACTTTGCGTTCTGCACTCTGACCTCTGCTCTTCCAGAGGGGTGTAGCTCAATTGGTAGAGCACTGGTCTCCAAAACCAGCGGTTAAGAGTTCGAGTCCCTTCGCCCCTGCTCAATCAGTGGCCAGTCAGCCGACAACTGACCGTTGAAAACGATAAAGAAATATTTAAGGGACGCAACCGTGTCAAGTTTTTTCCGCGAACTCTTCAGTATCAGGTTATACAAGAACTCGCAAGGGCGCATTGTTCGCCGTTCCTCGATGATCGGCATTATCGTTGTCATCGCGTGGGGGGCATTGAAGTTCGTTCAGACCAACGCAGGGCCAACGGTCATGCGGGGAGTCGCTTGGCTGGTTTCATTTGTTACCCCAGGTATCCCGGACGGGGTTCCACCGGAAGACGTAACCGGCATGGCCGCCCTGCCGCAAATGTTCCAAACGGCCTTTCCTTTGTACATCGTCGGCGGTCTTATCGCCCTGTTGGGAATTTGGTTTGCATTCCGCATCGTCAATACTCCGCGTGCGGCGGATTTTCTGATCGCTGTGGAAGCGGAAATGGTCAAGGTGTCCTGGCCTAACAACAAGGAAGTGTATGTCACGACCATCGTTGTTATTACGGTGATGATGATTTTTTGCGTCCTGCTTGCCTGTTACGACCTGTTTTGGCATTACCTGTTCCGCGGAATCGGCGTTTTGTAATATTCACGACTTCAAGGAGAAACCATGACTGACCGGCATGACGAAAATCATGAAGAGCAACGGGTCGTGACGGCCGGCGAAGAGCGGCCTGTCGACGCGACGGAAGTTGCGGTCGCGGAACCGGAAGAACTCCTTGAAAAGCCGGAAGTGGAAAAGCCGGTTTTTGAAGCTCCTGATTCGGAACTGGCGGAACTTGACGGCAAAATGGACTGGTACATCCTCAAGGTTCAGGTCAATCGTGAGGATATGATCAAGGAAAGCCTCATTCGCAAAGTGCATGTTGCGGGTATGGAACATTATTTCGACCGGATACTCGTCCCTTCGGAAAAGGTGACCGAAGTTCGCGGCGGAAAAAAACGGGTTGTTCGCAAAAAGCTGTACCCCGGTTACATCATGATCCGCATGGTCGTCAATGACGATACGTGGTTTTTGGTTCGCGAAACGGCGGGAATCGGTGATTTCACCGGCGCAGCGGGCAGACCGACGCCGATGTTGCCGCATGAAGTGGAACGTATCCTTGCCTCCGAATCCGAAGACAAGACCGATTCGCCGAAACTGAAAATTCCTTACGAGGTCGGCAGCAAGGTCAAAATCAAGGATGGCACCTTCATTAACAGCGAAGGCGAGGTCAGTGGTATTGATACAACAAGAGGCCGTGTAACGGTCATGCTGAGTATTTTTGGCCGCAGTACGCCGGTCGAATTGGAATACTGGCAGATGGAATTGCAACAGTAGGGGGGACTCCGGGCTTCGGGCTTCGGGTTTCAGGTTTTTGATTTCAAGTTATCGTTTGATTGGTTTCATGTTTTTGGTTTGGGTTCGGAATGAGAATCCTGAAACCTGAAACCTGAAGCCTGAATGTTCAGGAAATTCCGATGGCAAAACAGTTGACAGCAACGGTTCGGTTTCAGGTCAAGGGGGGTCAGGCGACGGCGGCACCGCCGGTCGGGACTTCACTCGGTAAATTCGGTATCAATCTGGGCCAGTTCGTACAACAGTTCAACGAGCGCACGAAAGAGCATCTGGGGTTGCGCGTTCCGGTGGTCGTGAAAGTGTTCGCCGACCGCACGTTCGAACTGGAAACGAAAAGTCCGCATTCCGCCGACGTACTGAAAAAAGCCGCAGGCATCGTGCAAGGTTCGGGCAACGTTCCCAAGGTCAAGGTGGGACAGGTCACTGAGCCCCAGTTGGAGGAAATCGCCAAGCTGAAATGGAAAGACCTGAATGCCCGCGACGTCGAAAACGCCAAAAAAATCCTGCGGGGAACCGCCCGAAGTATGGGGCTGGATGTCGTTTGAAAGGGATCAGAATTCCGGGCTACAGGTGGAAATGAGCTTCCAAAAGCCGAAACTCCAAACCTGACAAACAAATTTGATATAACAGTGGGTGATTGTGATGCCGAAACAAACAAAACGAATGAAGAAAATGACAGCCCTTGTTCCCAGGCAGGAAATGGTGCCGCTTTCGGAGGCTGTGAACGTTTTGAAAAAATTTAATACCACGAAATTTGATCAGTCGGTGGAAATCGCCATGCGGTTGGGAATCGACCCGAAGCAGGCCGACCAGATCGTCCGCGGTTCGATCGTGTTGCCGCACGGCATCGGCAAAACTCTGCGGGTGGTCGTGTTTGCCAAGGGCGAAAAGGCAAAAGAAGCGGAAAACGCTGGTGCCGATTTCGTCGGCGACGCGGAACTGGCCGAAAAAATGAAAGGCGGCTGGACGGACTTCGATGTTTGTATTGCCACGCCGGACATGATGGGACTGGTTGGACCGCTTGGCCGTATTCTTGGTCCCCGCGGCTTGATGCCCTCGCCGCGTGCGGGAACAGTGACGATGGAGGTCGAAAAGACCATCAAGGAATACAAGGCGGGGAAAGTTGAATTCCGCAGTGATAAGGAAGGCGGGATCGTACACGCCGTGGTCGGCAAACTGAGTTTCGACGCCGCCAAATTACAGGAAAACATCGAAGCCTTTATGAGTTACGTAATTCAACTGAAACCCAACGCGGTGAAAGGCCAATACGTGAAAACCATCGCGATTTCGGCCACCATGTCGCCGTCAGTGCGGGTTACGATATAGCGGGTGAGGAGTGAGGGATGAGGGATCGTATTACCAAGCCCTCAGTCTGCTCCCCCTTTTTTGTTTTTCCAAATCGTTTACATTTAACAGCTTGGTTTGTTGTCGCTGGAGTTCGACAGCAACTGTTTCGTTCCCACTCGATGACAAAGCCTCATTTGGGGCAAATCGCAGGTTTGATTTTATGAGTAAATACGTCAAGCAACTCATTTCCGATGACATCGCCAGGCGGCTTGAGGGAGTCAACGACGCGTTGGTCGTCTCGTTTGTCGGAATGGATACCAATACCAATAATGTCCTGCGTACCGCACTGGTTGAAAAGCAGATTAACCTGGTGATGATCAAGAACAGCCTGGCCAAACGGGCATTGAAAGACACACCACTTGCCCCGTTGTTTGAAAACATCGATGGTCCCAGTGCCTTATGCTGGGGCGCGAGCGATGTGGTCAGCCTTGCGAAGGAAATCGTGCGCCTGTCGAAAGAGCGGCAGTTTAAGGAGTTTAAGCTGTGCGGCGGTGCGATGGACGGCGAAGCTCTCACGGCGGAACAGGCTGTGGAAGTCAGTAAATGGCCATCCCGCGAAGAGCAGATCAGCATCTTGATCGGACAGATCATCGGCGTTGGTGCCACGCTTTCCGGCCAGTTGCTCGGACCCGGGGCCATGCTCGCCGGCCAAATCAAACAACTCGCCGAAAAAGACGGCGAAACGGTTGCCGAAGAGGTCGCCGCCTGATTTGTGATCATCAAACTTTTTGGCGGACAATCGAGTCTTGAGTGACAGTTGCGACATGTCCTTATTGTCACTCACGTTACAATTATCCCAAAGATTATTCGAAAGCTTTCCGCATCGACCCGCAGTCTCCGGGCGATGATACTATATCCCCTTTTGTTCCATTGTATGAATGTATGAAAATGATGTTTTAGCTCCCCCGAACGGTTTTTCCTCAACTTTGTCCGGGTCTGTTGCTTAACGTATTGAAAGGATAATAGATAATGTCAGATGCTCCCCGTGAATTTCCGAAAGAGATTGCTGAACTGGGCGATAAAATCGCTGTCATGACACTCAAAGACGCCAAGACTTTGAGTGATTATCTCGAAGAAGTGCATGGCATCAAAGCCGCCGCAGGTGGTGCCGTGATGATGGCCGCACCTGCTGCTACTGGTGAAGCCGCCGCCGCTGCCGAAGAAAAAACCGAATTTGACGTCGTTCTCGAAAGTTTCGGCGAAAAGAAACTCGACGTCATCAAGGTCGTTCGTGCCGTTGTTGCCGGAATCAGCCTCGGCGACGCGAAAAAATTGGTCGAAGAAGCCCCTTCCAAGATCAAAACAGGCATCTCGAAAGAAGACGCTCAGAAACTCAAGGAAGAATTTGAAAAAGCCGGCGCGAAAATTGTGATTAAGTAATTTTTGCTCTCGACAGTCTTTTGATTTTGTTATATACTTCGTAACGCCTGTTTTTTCGCCAGGCGTTATGTTTGTTCTTGATGAGTTGGGGCATTTTGGGTTGTTTTTGAAGGGGTGCGTCTTCTTTGTGATTCACTGAACGACGTATTTTACGTATTTTCCAAATACGGGCAGCCATCAAAAAATCTGATTGCCAATTTTCGGCTTTCGTGGATTGTTCCAGCTCACGCAACACGATGTTTGACTATGTCCCTGATTCAAACCACCAGTGGATTGACGCAAACTGTGACAGATAAGCCATTTAGCGAAAATGGCGTTCTGTTGCAGAATTTGTTCTTTTCTTGTTGCACCATGCTAACCACCTGTCGGAGTGATTATCTGCGTGAAGAAAAGAATCACCTTTTACGGTTAAGATTATTGTAACAGATCATAAGGATCATGGAAGAGTGCAGAGTGATTAACCCGGTTTTTTGAAGTCCGGATCAACAACTCTGCATTCTCCATTCTGCACTCTGCATTTATTGAGGAGGTTTATTGATGGCTACCTCGTCGCAACGACGACTCAGTTTTCCTGAAATCAAACATTTCGGTAACCAGGACCTCGTCTATCCGATCCCGGATTTGACCGTTCTTCAAACCCGTAGCTACAAAGCGTTCCTGCAGGAGGATGTCGCGCCCGATCAGCGTGCCGATATCGGGCTTGAGTCGGTGCTGCGGGAAATTTTTCCGATTGAAAACTACGACAAGTCGATCCGGCTGGAATACGTGCATTACGAACTGGAAAAACCGCGTTATGAGCCGGACGAATGCCGCCAGTTGCGCTTGACCTACGGCAAGCCGTTCAAGGTGCGTTTGCGACTGGTCAAGGAAAGCGGCACGGCCGAAGAGGATGTGTTTCTGGGCGATCTGCCGATTATGATTGGCGGCGGTGAGTTTATCATCAACGGTGCCGAGCGCGTCGTTGTCAGCCAGTTGCACCGCAGTCCGGGGATTGATTTCGTCAGCGAAGTGGAAAACGACCGCCGGACTTTCAGTTGCCGTATCATTCCCGAACGCGGCAGTTGGATCGAACTGCACATTTCCCGCAAGGAAACGGTGATTATCCGCATCGACCAGAGCAGCAAACTGCCGGTGATGATGTTACTGCGCGCGATGAGTCCCGAATTCAGTACGAACACGGACATCTTGCGGGCGTTTTACAAGACGCAGGTGGTCAAGGTCGAAAGCGGCGCAAGCGTCTCGAAAATCGAGGGCAAAGTCACCGTGACCGACGTCGTGTATCCCGCGTCGAGCGACCGGGCGGGCGAGATCATTCTCGAATGTGGCCAAACCATCACCAAAAGCAAGGCGGAAACGATTTGCACTTCGGGCATCAAGAAAATCGAAGTGATGGATGATCCGAAGAACAAACTGTTGCTTAACTCGCTGGAAGAGGACAAGACGGCCAGTCACGAAGAAGCCCTCATGCGCATTTACCAGCGACTGCGGCCCGGTAACCCACCACAATTGGACCGCGCAAAAGACCTGTTTCGCGACAAGTTTTACGATACGAACCGCTATCGGCTCGGACGTGTGGGACGTTTCCGCATCAACCGCAAGTTGGGAACCGACACGTCACTTGACGAAATGAGTCTTGGCCCGCATGATGTGATCCAGGCTGTGTCATATCTTGATCGATTGTGGCGCGGCGACCGGACGGCGGAAATCGACGACATTGACCACTTGGGCAACCGCCGTCTGCGAACAATCGACGAACTGGCCGGAGAGGAACTGCGGAAAGGTTTTTTGAAACTGCGCCGCACCGTGCAGGAACGCATGAACCTGCGCGGCAACGACGACATCTCGCCGCGGCAAGTCATAAACCAGAAGAGTATCTCGGCGGCCATTGAATACTTTTTCGGTCGCGGCGAATTGTCGCAGGTCGTTGATCAGACGAACCCGCTTTCCATGCTGACGCACGAACGGCGGCTTTCGGCACTCGGCCCCGGTGGTCTCAACCGGAAACGTGCCGGATTCGACGTGCGTGACGTTCACTCATCGCACTACGGACGAATCTGTCCGATTGAAACGCCGGAAGGCACGAACATCGGTCTGATTTCGAGCCTCGGCATTTATTCGGGCGTGGACGAGTTCGGCTTTCTCATTTCGCCGTACCGCAAGGTCGAAAACGGCGTCATTACGGACGAAATCGAGTGGTTGCGCGCCGATCAGGAACACGAGGCGATGCTCGCCCCGGCGGACGTGCTGATTGACGGACGGAAAATTTTGCCCGACCCGTTGGCCGGGAATGTCATTGTGCGGATCAGAGGCGACTACGAACCGGTTGGGACCGGGCAGGTCGAATACGTTGACGTGGCGCCGAATCAGATGATCGGCGTTTCGGCAGGGTTGATCCCGTTTTTGGAACACGACG
>WRMR01000262.1 GCA_009776995.1 Planctomycetaceae bacterium
ATGGAAATGATGAAAAATTTTTATTTTGAATTTTGTCTGTAAAAAACAGAAAAACATGACCTTGTAGCGTCAATGTCAAACACTCTGAACACAAATGGAGGTTTCTCGCCATACTTGCCCAATTGATAAGCTATGATTGTTGGAAAAAACACCGGCCACCGACAACAGATTAGATTGCGGTGAATGCAATGGACCCATCGATCCACCAACCCTGGCGACGCGGGATGACACTATGGCTGCAAGTATTGACGATTTTGTCCGGCGATTGACCCGATCGAGTCGAAAATTCACCTTCCTTTTTTCCGAGGATTTTTTCGCGATTGAGGGGCAAACCGGCGTTCAGACCGACCGTTACATGAAAATCCGCAACCTGATCCGGAATATGCACCACCACAAGGGAACGCAAGCGGCTTTGCGTGCCAAAGACGAAGAGGCGTTGTTTGATGTTCGCGTCGTGATCGTGCATCGCACCGGTTGTTTTACAACATCGTTCCAGGAACTGGCAACCGGACCTTTTGGCGATGAGGCCATCATCTGCGGTTACGGTAGCGATATGGTCGATGCTCAAAAAGCCCGGTTTCTCGTCGAAGGCTTTTTTGCGGATCAACGGGAAAACCACTCACAAACCGTCATGGCCATGCTCGCCGATCAACGCAACCGCCAGGTTGTGCTGATTGCCGAATCCCCGGCGGATTTGAAGCGGCCGAGTCTTGAGCCGGTCCGCAAACTCCGAAACCGGCTGGCAACCATCCTGGTCAATCCCGTCAAAGGGCCCATTGTCGATTGCCAGGTCATGGCTATCTTTCAGGAAGGCAACAGCAACACGCTTTCAGCGTTGCTCAATAATTTCTGCGTCAGGTATTAGGTGCCCCGCAGTAATAGCGTGAATATTTCCATCAGAGCCACGAGAGTGATCGAGCGGAATGACCGCTCGGTTACCGTCGTGGCTTTGGTTGATCGAACAACTTATTCCTGCGCGAGTCTTTAGCACTTTGGGGACTTTTTTCTTCCACCAAGCACCGCCTGCCAACATCACCTTCCGCCGGAGGGCTTGCCGTACTCAATCGCGTTCCTGATCGATTGAAACCCCGCTTCCGGCGAAACGCGGATAATCTGCCGATTACCTCGTGGTTGCGGCGGTGTTCCGATGGCTGTCCCCGAAGGCACAAGCAGCATGGGTGATTCATTGTTCGCTTGCGTTTGCTTTCGCTGATCAACCTCACGTGTATTTGCGGCAACGGTATCAAGAAGCACCTCGCGGTTTTGCGTCCGGCGCAGATTGCCTGAAACTTCGATCGCATAGCGAACCCGCGACGCCTCTTCGAGCAGCGCGGCCAGTTCCGCTTCGTCGATGGACTCGGTCCGCCGTCCGTCCTGCAACTCGAAACGCACCAACACCAAGCCGTTTTCCTCCAGAGTCACGTACTTCGTTTCCTTCGTCATGCGATCGGTTCCGTAATGCGCCATGACGGTCACGCTCACACGGTTGGCAGCCACATTACCCCAGATACGTTCGACGAGCACCTCGTAAGTGCCGCTGAATCCGACAGGGCATGAGTAACCGCCGCTTTTGACGCCCTCTTTTCCGGCGGAAAGCCGATTCTTGCCAAGCACTCCGCCGGCAAACGTGCGCGGACTGCCGAACCAGCAAATCGTATTGGCCGGCTCCTTGACCGCAATATCCACTTCCGCGTCCCCGGTGTATTCAAAACGCACGACACAATCGCACTGCAACGCCTCGCGGATGGCCGCTTCGTATTCGTCGGCCTCCCGGTTGCGGTTTTCCGCCCGCATTTTGGCGATCAGACCGTTGGCCAGATTGGAACCCCGTTCCCAAATTTCCTCCATTTCCGAACCGGTCCAGGACTGCGACGCGATGCCGAGCGTCAGTTCCTTCATGGCTTTTTCGTCGTTGAGATTGTGTGCCAGGCGAATGGCATTGCGATAAGCCTCGGCGAATTGCGGCACCATCTTGCACGCTTCGCAATAAAACTGGAGCGCACGCCGGTCGGAACCGATTCGTTCCAGCAGGCGTCCCAGTTCAAAACGTTCTCCCGGCGAAGTGAGATAAGGAGCCGATGACAGAATCGCCCGTTCACGTTCCTTCATCGGTGCCTGATCCATTTCGAGTGCCAGGTTCAAGGCGGCGTACATCCACGGCTCGGCCTGGCCGTTGCGAATCGCCGCATAGAGCAGATGAACCGCCGCGCGATATTGCTTCGCGTTGATCTGTGACTTGACGGTGTCCGAGATGAGATCATCGGAAATGTCGTGCGAAGCAAAAAGAGAATCGAGAACCTGCCCGACGTTTTCCGCATCGAACAGGTTCCGGTCAATGCTTCGAAGAGCGGGTTTCAGCGGGTCGTTTTTTTTTGCGGAACAATCATTCGCTGCGCTTCGTCGTCGATGATCGAATAGGAACGCCCATCGTCATTCGGCGAGTACAGCAAACCGCGCTGCTGCATGTTCAGGTAGTAATTGTAACGCAACAGGCTGTCGTAGGAGTTCGTCGGAAGATTGTAACTGCGGCCGCCATAGCCTCCGCGACTACTGCCGCCGTAGCTGCTTCCACCATAACCTCCACGACTGCTGCCGCCGTAACCTCCCATGCCTCCCATGCCGCCGCCGTAACCTCCCATGCCTCCCATGCCGCCCATCATGCCGCCTCCCATGCCTCCCATCATACCACCCATCATTCCGCCACCGCTGCTGATTTGCATCACAAGGTCACCCACGGGATAGGCACGAATTTCAAGCGTCTTGTCCGCGATTTCCTTCGGGACAATCGTGAGAACCTCGTCGCGAATGATATAGGATGTTTCTTCATCCATTTGACGCAAGGCCAGATTCATTGCGTTGCGGAAGAGAACGCCTGAAACATTCATCGTAATCTCCTTGTCACGCGGGTCGTATATGATGTCTACATTTTCAAACGATTTCGTATCAACGAAAATGTCGATTCCAAATTCCGTCTTCCACTTGTCGAGCAATTCCCCGAACGTCACATCTTCAACGTTGACGTCCGTTTCCAGATCGAGCGACTTGTAAATTTTTTCTTCCTTCTTGGTTTGCGAAACAAGGCTCATCACTTCGTAGTGTTCCTTGCGGTATTCGGTCAACAAGGCCCAGACTTCCGGGTCGGGATACACCAGCGGCGTGTTGTCGGGAAGTACGACGTTTGTTTCATGAATACTGAGCGTTACGCCCACCATCGCCCGGTCGCGGAGATCCCTCAACCGGTCATAAGTACTCAGGGTATGATTCCATTCGGCGGCCAACGAGCCGAGAATCGGAGCGGTGGTATTGGCGGCAATCGGTATGACGCTTTCGGCCATTTGCTTCGCGTTGAGATAGTCACGCGCTCTCATCAGGGCTGTGAAACGTTCCATGACCACCCTGAGCCGGGCGGAGTCCTGGGCAAGCCGGTTTTCCGCAAGCATGCGTTCCTGGATCGCGGCCAGTTTGGTCTGCTGTTCCTGGAATTTCAGTTCATTGATATACGCCTGGTGCGACGCCTGTCGTGCCTTGTTTTCCAGACGTCCGATCATTTTCTGGCGTGAATCCGCCGAAAGACCACCGGTTTGTTTGACCAGTTGCTTCGTGTTTTCAACGATTTGCTGCGCCCCCTGCGGATCGGTTTTCATGATTTTGTCCGCCTGGGCCAGGGCCACGTTGACTTCCTTTGTCATTTGGGTGTCAAGCATCGAAAGCGTGTCCCCCACCTTATCGACAAAGGGCTTGTCCGCCGCCACCACCGGGTAAACGTCCTCGATGATGCTCTGCTTGAGAGCGACTTTGCGCTGGGCTTGCTCACCGGACGAAAGTGTCTCCGTTCTCGCGTCAAAAAACGATTTTTCCAACCCCATGTCGTCCAGCAACTCACGCTGGCCGGCACGATCCTGTGCGGCAAGATCGGTCGCCGGGTTGGCCAGCAACGAAGCGAGGTAGAAGTTTTTTTCCAGGTCAAAGTAACCGCGTCCGGCCAGTGTCAGCGAAAACCCCTCGTCGGTCGCGGCGTCTTCCACCAGTGTGGCCAGGAAAGCGTTGCCCGTTTCGGATGGTTTGGGCGTCACATCCCAACTGCAAAGACCATCCGCCAGTTCCTTCGTTTCCAGGACAAGTTGTATGGCGGCATTCGGCAGTTCGGCATCGGTTTTTCCAATGAAGAAGGTTTCGCGGTCCGAACGGATCGGTGGCATAGCCTTGGGAAAACAATCGACACTGTCATCGAACCAACCGGGGGCGTCAGTCACCCAAAACACGGTGGCCGTCAGGACGGACGCCAGAATACTACCCGCCTGGTCGGAACCCAACTCTGATTCCGGGATAACCCATCCGCCGGTCTGGTAGGCGATTTGTCCGAGACGGACGAAATCCACGTTATTGCCGATGGCAAGAAAATTGACGGGAATTTGCTTTGCCTGAAAAGCCAAAACCGCATCCCCCAGGTTGTCTTCCAAATCCTTCAGGTTGGCGTCACTGTTGCCGCTTCCAATCATCAGCACCACCTGCGTGGCCGGGCTGTCCTGATCGAACGCCTCCACCGCCCCCTGAAGTGCCGTCATGAAGTCACAGGCTCCCAACGGAGTGGTTTCATTGAGCAATTGCAGTGCTTGTGCAACGGCTGCCGCATCTTTCACGCTGACGAAATCATTGGTCAGGGCTTCGGTTTCGACGTCCGATTTGAACAGCCTGACGCCGGCATTTTCCGGAAGCGAATCGATTGCCAAACGCGCGGCATCCAACGAGGTCGTTCTGAATTTTCCCGTCTGCGTACCGGACGTGTCCACGATGATCGCAATTTCATAAGCTTCCGGCTGCATGTCGGCAGGCAATTGTTCCGCCTGCAGGCCGACCGCGAAATACGTCGTCCCGTCCGCTGTTTGGAAGGTTTCGATCAAAGTTTGGTCTTGCGCCCGGATGGCCGTCGGCAGAACCAAAGTTGCGGCAAAAATCGCAACAAAAAACAGTAATAAGTGGCGGTTTTTCATATACTCCTCACAGGAAAAATCAGTCTGTCGCTTGGAAGTCAGCTTGGAGACAAGAGTTCTGTCCATTTCAAAAAAGGTGTTCACTGCCCGTTTCAGGAAAATACCCCTGAAAACTCTATCATAATCAACCCGGCGGCACATTTCCAGAGTATTTTGCGAAAATCTCAAGTACCCTACTTTAGCAATTTTAGCCAGTGTCATCTTTTTCTCAACAAAAAAATCCCCGTTTGTGACATTTCATCGGAAAAAAGTATCGAATCGGTGTGATTTCTCCCTCTTTCTCTCTATACGGATGAAATTTGCGACAGGATATGCTCAAAATAATCATTATTGCTCTGGGACGATTGAAAAACTCTCCGCGAAATTGGCCTTTCGATGTTTTTTCCTTCGAGCTGCGTGTCGGCATTTGACGATTTCAGCAAATACAATGTGTAATTTTGTTTAGGTATTAATCCCTGTTGCCATATATAGACTATCCGCGTGGGAGGTATTCACAAATTGCTTTGGCACTTTTGGTTACAATCCGATGACTGAAAAATTTCCTCCCCATCATGATTTCCGTACTCCAAGAAATGACTTGGGTGAATACTCCGATATTTTGGATGAATTGAAAAAAATTCGCCAAGATATTGAACGAGATTCACTTTCCATATCTTTGGGGGATTCCGGCAACTTGGGTACGGAGAATTTTTCCACACCGCCCGATTCTTCTCAGCGGTTTTACCGTTTTGATCACAATCACTCGGAGCGTGTGGGTCATGGGACTTTGAATCCCGATTCACAAAACACATTATTTTCCAGAAACACATTGATTTCTGAAAAAATCATTCCAGACCACGATTGCGACTTACCTGACATTGACGTGACAGAAGCATTGACTCCCCGACATGGTAGCGATGTGTCGTATCAACCGAAATGGGAACAATCAGACTATTATCCAAACCAGCCTTCCCGCCACAAAACATCGAAAAGCACGGAAATCAAAAATCATCGACGCCATGACGATGTCCCGCCGGTGGTGATTCCCATAAGTCAAGTTGGAACACAGACAA
Source organism: Planctomycetaceae bacterium (assembly GCA_009776995.1). Classification (GTDB taxonomy): domain Bacteria; phylum Planctomycetota; class Planctomycetia; order Pirellulales; family Thermoguttaceae; genus WRMR01. The sequence continues at coordinate 6,044 of WRMR01000262.1, forward strand.
CTTCGCGAAAGGGTGTGTTTTCACCCGGCAAATCTCGCAAACCGACTCATGTTAATCAACTTAATCAACAGAATGACTATCCCGACGGAAGTGCCGTCGATTTATCCATGTTGCCGTGGGGGTTATTCAGCCAGTATGAAAATGAAACCTTCGTGAATTTGGCAAGCAACGCAAGCAATTTGTCGCTTTTTATCGGTTGGGGCGCGATTGCCAGTGGTATTGTGATTTTCGTACGCAGTTTCTTTGTCAGTTCGATGATTTGGCTCAATTACGGCTTGCCGGTTCTCGCACTGGGGGCCGCCTGCCTGTTTTTGGGAATTATTCTGAGTATCCTGTCTGAAAAAATGCAGCACATCAACGATTTAAAGCAGTCGCTGACCGCCCATCGCATTCTCAATCCCACAAAGAGGGAACCCGAAACGTCCGTCCGACAACAGAAGTACATTGAGGTCGAAGATGTGTATGACCGCCTGCTGAAATTGCGGTCGGACATTGACGAGTTGATCGATGAATGGGCAACTCCGGCGCAATAGCTTGCGGGAATGGATACCGGAGAAACAATCATCGCAATCTTTCAATTGGGGCTCTGATTGATAAAAACAGATGGTCCAGGCTTTGGTGGTCATTGACGTGACCACCCTGTTACCCCACATCATGCAAACAACAGCCGGGAACGTCAGTGACCGGTTCAAGAGTGTCGTTCTGAGAAAACCCGTTGTTTACGCTCCGCGTTGCTATTGGGAAACCGCGTTTTAGCTACACATCGGTTCCTATTTTTTATACCCGGCAACATCAATGGTCAGTTCGTTGTTTCCTTCAGAGGCTGTAAAACGTATGGGGGAACGGTTTTCGACTTTGCCATTCATACATAAGACTTGCGGCACTTTTCTTTTGTATGCGGCGAGCTTTTTCTTGTGTTCTTCCGACAGTTTATTCAATTCTCCAAGCGACATTTTCACTTTTTCCTCGGGAGGGATACCAGCAACTCATGTATTGGTGCAAGCACTGCCAATGTTATCACTACGTGCGTTTGCCTGACGCAGTCGAAAAAGCCGGGCTGTTCGGTCCGAACATGATTGCGTTGACCGCTTATCTCAAAGGTCGCTGTCATGTTT
>WRMR01000263.1 GCA_009776995.1 Planctomycetaceae bacterium
CGACAAAGTGCAGATTTTCCACCGGACGTTCGGCAGTTCCTTCAACGACGAGCAACTGCGATGCAACCGGTGCGATAACATTGATCGTATCGGCAGTTTCGCCTTCGCAGAGGCGGTAGTACAACTTGCCCTCGCCGGCGTCAAGGAACCATTCGCCCGCCGCGTCGAGGTATTCAATCGAGTTTTCCAGGAAATAGCGCGCATGCGGCTCGAAGCCGTCAATGGCAAAAAACGTGTGGCCGGCCCCGATCTGGTTCGGTACGGTCAGTTGCGATTTTTCAACATCAATGGACTTGACCGGCGTTCGCGTGATGCTCCAATCGTGCAGGAACACCAGTTCGATCTGATCGCAATCGCGCACCGCCTTGATTCCGTCGTCGGCGTTAAAGAAGAAATTCGTGCGACGGTCTTCACCCGCCTGTTTGACATGGAGCCAGCCCTCGTTGGGGAACCTGGCCCGCACACGGCGATTGTCGTTGACGTACAAATCGCGGAACGACCATTGCCCCGCTTTCACTTCGGGCACATCGGCCACAACCAACCCCGGCTCAACTTCACGAAAGCCGGTCATTTTCTTGCCGCCGCTGAGGAAAGCGTCGTGACCTTCGTAAAACACCTGCCAATAACCCTCAGCGACCGAACCGCCGTCTTCCGGGCCGAATCGCAACGGTTCCGTAAGCCAATACACTCCCGGAAGGACATGCACTTCCTTGTTGCCTTTTTCGTCCGTTGGGGTGTTACGGATCGCTTCCTGTGCCCGGGCAATCGTTTGGAACGGTTGATCCTCCGTTCCCGGGTTGGCGTCGTCGCCGTCCGGCGAAACGTAAACGCTCAACACGATCGTGTCAAAATCCGTTGTTTGCGCTGCGGCATGAATTTGCACCAGGCCGGCAACAACCGCTATGGAAAACAACATCCCGGTCACTTTGAAAACAAATCTGCTCTGCATGGATTTCCCCTCTGATTTCTAACGTTTTTTCTGAAGCATCTTGTGTCAAACCACATCTTGAAACAAAATCGTTCAGATCAAATATGTTATGTCTGAATCACTTACCGTTGTACTTGATTGGACGGGAAAATCAATATGACGGGGAAAAAACTGTGCCAAGCAAAAAAAATGTTTGGCCACTGGACTGTTGGAACCTGATTGAATAGAATGACATACACGTTGACAAATCGAATCCACTCCGGTGTCGAAAGGAAAAGAATCATGCCATTGCCTTCTGTTCGCTCTCATTTGATTCACGGGGCGTTGTTGTTCATCGCGTTGTGTTCCGGTTTCCTTTTCGCAGTCACACCCGATGAATTTCAGTCGCCGCCCGACACGGCGCGTCCGTGGGTTTACTGGTTTATCATGGACGGTAACCTGACCAAAGAAGGCATCACCGCCGACCTTGAAGCGATGCAGCAACAGGGGATCGGCGGGGTCATTCTCATGGAAGTCAATGTCGGCATACCTCGCGGCAACGTCGATTTTATGAGTGAGCAATGGCAAACGCTTTTTGCTCATGCCGTTCACGAAACGGAACGGCTTGGGTTACAATTGACCTTGAATTCCGGTCCCGGCTGGACCGGCAGCGGCGGCCCCTGGATCACGCCGGAAAAATCCATGTGGCATCTGACGGCGTCGGAAATGACGGTTCGCGGTCCGGTCGCCATGCGGGAAAAACTGCCGGTTCCGCAACCGCGACGCCCGTTTTTTGGCGAAGGGGTTCTTCCCGAAGAACTCGAACGGGCAAGGAAGGAGTTTTTCCAGGATGTGCGGGTTCTTGCGTTTCCCACTCCCAAAGGCAACGCAAGAATTGCCGACATTGACGAAAAGGCACTTTATGTCCGCGCTCCCTATTCGTCGGCTCCCGGCGTCAAATCCATGATGCCCGCCCCGGCGGAGTTTGACCGGTTGCCGGACGAGGAAACAATTTCCATGCAACAGATTCTTGACCTCACCGATTGCCTTGACGCGACGGGGACTCTGACATGGAACGTTCCGCCAGGCGACTGGACGATTCTGCGCTTTGCCGCAACCTCAACCGGAGCCAACACCCGACCGGCCCCTTTGCCGGGATTGGGGTTGGAGTGCTCGAAAATGGACCGTGACGCTTTCGATATTCATGCCGAGCAATTCATCGACAAGCTGTTCCAAGCCGTAGGCGAACGTCAAACCGACGGCAAGGCTGGCTGGTGTTATTTTCACATCGACAGTTGGGAAATGGGATCGCAGAATTATTCCCCGATGTTCCTCGCGGAATTTCAGAAACGGCGCGGATATGATCCGGTGCCGTATCTTCCCGCGTATTCGGGATTGATTGTCGATTCACTCGAAAAAACCGAGCGGTTCCTGTGGGATGTGCGCCAGACGGCTCAGGAACTCATCATCGAAAACCACGGTATGTATCTCAGGGAGGTCGCTCATCAAAACAATCTCAAATTATCCATTGAGCCTTACGACATGATGCCGTGTTGCAACATGACGTTTGGTGCCATTGCCGATTTGCCGATGTGCGAGTTCTGGTCAAACACGTTCGATACGGCGTTCAGTTGTTTTGAAGCGGCGTCCATTGCGCACACTCACGGCCGTTCTCTCGTCGCGGCAGAGGCGTTTACTTCCGGCGGTGACAGTTGGAAGCAGAATCCCAAAACCATGAAGCAGCGGGGTGACTGGGCATTTTGCAGCGGCGTCAACCGATTTGTGTTTCACCGTTTCCAGCACCAGCCGTATTTGGACCGTTACCCCGGTTTCACGATGGGCGGTATCGGCGTTCACTGGGAGCGAACCCAGACCTGGTGGCCGCTCATTTCCGGGTATCACAAGTACCTCGCGCGGACGCAACATCTGCTTCAACAAGGCGTGGCCGTTGCGGACGTCCTTTACCTTGTCCCGGAAGGAGCACCCCAGGTGTTTACGCCTCCGCCGTCTGCCCTGTTGATCTCCGGCACCATCAAGGATCAACGAGGTTATCGGTTTGATGCCTGTGACCCTGACACATTGATGAAACTTGCCGCCGTCGATGACGGGGAGATTGCGTTTCCCCATGCTTCCAGGTACAGGCTTCTCGTTTTGCCGAACCTGGAAACGATGACTCTTCCGTTGTTGCGGAAGATTGAGCAACTCGTCCGGGATGGGGCAACCGTCATTGGTTCCCCGCCGAAACAATCTCCAAGTCTGCAAAACTATCCGCAAGCCGATGACGACCTGAAACGTTTGGCGAAAACAATCTGGAACCCGGCTAACAAGAAAATCGAAAACGGCCTGGCGGTTTACTCGTATGGCAAAGGGCGTGTCATTTCGAAAATCGCTGAACCGCAAGCGGAAAAGCCCTTGCAACTTGCCGGTTCCAGGTGGATTTGGTATCCCGAAGGCAATCCGGCTTACGACGCCCCGGCAGGAAAACGGTTCTTCCGAACAACCGTGCAAATCCCGGAGAATTGCCGCATTATGTCTGCCGAGATGTTGGCAACCGCCGATAACGACGCTTTTGTTTTCGTGAACGGACAGAATGTTTTTCAATCCGGTTTATCACATCCCCTGCAACGGTTTTCCTTTGACACACTGCTCAAGCCGGGGGAAAACGTCCTTGAAATCGAAGCCGTCAACGCGGAAAGCAATCAGCGGAACCCGGCGGGAATGGTTGCCAAATTTGAAATCCGTGTTCTTCCCGCAAATCAGGACACGCTTCAAACGATCAGCATCTCGACAAGCCAGCGGTGGTTGACATCCAAAGACGGCAATACGTGGAAAAACGCGATGGAGCTTGGTGATTTCGGCATGGCACCGTGGACTATTGTCGATGTCGGTGCGGCTGATCACGAGCTTTATCCGGCGTATTCCGTAACCGAAACGGTGTTGTCCGGCATGGGCATTCCCGTCGATTTTGATTCGCCGGGCAATGCGCTTCGTTTTTTCCACCGCCGGACAGACAACGCGGATTATTATTTTCTCGCCAATCGAAGTGCCACACCCTTCGAGGGAGAAGTTGCCTTCCGCGTCACTGGAAAAAAAGTTTCGATCTGGAACCCAATGGACGGGAAAATTTACAGCGTTTCGAATATGCGTGAAGAAAACGGGCAAACCAAATTGCCTCTTCCACTGGAAGGTTCGGAGTCGCTTTTTGTCGTCTTTGATGACAAGGGTGCCGCTGCTGACACCCTTGTGTGGGAAAAGCGAACACTGGCTCCGGTGATGGAATGGAATCACGACTGGCAGCTTGCGTTCGATGCAAAACGGGGTGGTCCTGCTTCCCCCGTGCCAATGGGGCAATTGATCGACTGGTCGCAGAGCACACAGGATGGAATCAAATACTACTCGGGTATTGCCGTTTACAAGAAATCGTTTGATTTGCCGGAGTCTTTGCTCCAAACCAGGGAGCACCTGTATCTTGATCTCGGCGAAGTCGAGGTCATGGCGAGGATTTCTCTCAACGGCCATGATTTGGGGACACGTTGGATTTCCCCCTATCGGATTGAAATCACCGATCATCTTCAAGAAACCGGCAATGAACTGGTGATTGAGGTGGCCAACCTTTGGGCGAACCGGTTGATCGGTGATTCCGGATTACCGCAAGACGAAAGAATCACATGGTCCACCTGGAACGGCGGTTATCATGAAAACTCCCCGTTACTTCCTTCGGGATTGATTGGTCCGGTGCGGTTGCTTCGTGCATCACCGGAGAATGAAGAGAGGGCTGTCACGCCGTGACCGCCGCAACTGCCGGACAGCTTGCATGGCAAGGCGAAAAGCATGTTGCGCGAGATCGAACAACAGCCAACACGCGAGTTGGCGATGAAACAGATGAAGCATTTTGAAACGGTGTTTGGCGGGAAATATCCGAAGACGGTCGAGTGCCTGATGAAGGATCAAAAGGCCTTGCTGACATTTTACGATTTCCCGGCGGAACACTGGGTGAGTCTGAGGAAATAGCTGTTGAGTGAAACTCAAGTAACGAACCCGATTGAGTCGATGTTTGCGACGGTGAAGCATCGGACGTACAAAACGAAGGGTTGCGGCAGTCGGGAAACGTACCTGGCGATGACCTTCAAATTAACGCAACAAGCCCAGGGAAAATGGCGACGCATCAACGCGCCGCACAAAGTGCAACAGGTCGCAAACGGCGTGACCTTCACTGATGGAGAAACCGTCAACCCAACGGCAGACAACCCATCCAAACGATGCGGAAAACGTCGTGACAAAGGAAAAGACCGCCGCGTAAGAGAAAATATTTTTCATCCCTTTCAAAGAAAAAAATGAAGCACAAAAAAAACTTGCCATGGACTAAAAATCGCCCCTTTGAAAAATTTTCCCAAACACAACTATTGACCATTGCTCTCTGGCAATGGATATTCATCTCCTTTAACAGTGAAGGCAGTGTCTGTTCTGTGATCATAACCTTGGTCTCCTTGACGTACACCGAGTTTTACAGGTGAAAAATCTTTGGGATTGATAGTGAAATTTACCTTTTGATCACTGAAAATATACTCGGAGATTTCAATTTCAAGTCCAGGCCGGTGCAATTCACTATGAATTGACTTAGGAACCCAAACACCGGAAACCTGTTCCAACTCACATTTCCATTTTTTAGAACCATTTTCATTAGTCCACTCATTATCAAACGCGGTAATCATGGCTCCTTTATTCAAATCAACAACAAATCTTACGACATTATCCCTGCTTGATTGAGTACTAACCAAAATTCCTTCATTTAATTCAAAATCAATACCTGGCACACCATTGATTTTCCAATCACTCCAAATACGTTCAGCCTCTTCAAGGCTGATATTTCTTTTTTCCATTAATTCTGAGACTTTTTGCCGGTCATCAACTTTCTCAGATATTTGCTTATAGTAATCCGACACTTCATTGATATTGGAGCTTGGTGTCCATTTATTTAAAGGAAAATAAAGCATCATAGTATGGTCGGGAGAAGATCGAATCTGTAATTGCCGGGCAAAGTTCTTCCCGGCATCAGGGTGTGTCGAATTTTCCATAAATGAAGTCGTTAATGAAAAATAGAAACACCCATCATGCCAAATCATTGCGTGCCTAAGCAGTGGAGAATCCTTTTTTTTGCCTTCCGAAAATGAAAGAGAGATGGTTGGTGAATTGATCAATAACACATCTTTTTTTACCATATCAATAATATATGTACAATTCGACTCATAATGTGACAGAAATTTTTTATCATCTTCGAAGTCATATTTTTTTACGATGATTTTCATGTCTCCTGACAGAGACCGAATTTTTCCAAAATTTGCATTAAAAGAATCTACTGCCCTTTTAGCAACTGCTTGTTGTTATGCATAAGTTTTTAATTCCTGAGCAAATGCCGTAAAATCAAACGTGTTTCCAAGAACAAGAGATACGAATACACCAGCACAAACAAAATATGCTTGTGTTTTTTTAAAATGATTGCAGACAAAAATTTTCATACTATTCTCCTGATTTACAAAATGACTGATTCTTCATGGAATGGCACTTGATCAATGTTATTTGTGCACAAAAAGCACATGTCATCGTAATCAGTTTCTGTTGAAATAATTTTTTGAATCCTAGTGGAGATTGCAAAAACCGCACAGAAACGACGGTCAGGCATCGAATGTCGATCCGGCGTCGCACGACGACCAATGACCAAATATTGTAGTCCAACATCGCGAGCAATTCAAGCGACTCGGCGACTTGCTGGCCCGGCATGGCGACGCGCAGGTATCCGGCAACCGAGAGTAGAATTGGAGCATTCTTAAGATGAATAAAAAGTACGAATTGTTACAGGACGACACGGTTGTGTCGGAGTCAGGGAAAACGCTTTACCGGATACGCGCGTTGAAAGCCTTTGACAATGTGAATAAAGGCGATCTTGGTGGCTATATCGCCAGAGATCACAATCTCGACCACGAGGGAAATGCGTGGGTGTCTGATAATGCAAGGGTGTTTGATAACGCGAGGGTGTCCGGCGACGCACGGGTGTATGACAACGCACGGGTGTATGACAACGCATGGGTATTTGGCAGTGCACAGGTGCATGGCAAAGCATGGGTGTATGGCAAAGCACGGGTGTATGACAATGCTCGCGTGTACGGTAATGCACATGTGTATAACGATGCACAAGTGTATGACAACATGAAGGTGCATGGCGACGCACGGGTGTATGACGGT
>WRMR01000264.1 GCA_009776995.1 Planctomycetaceae bacterium
GACGTAAAATCCCACAAACAGTGAAATCACGGAAAAATGGAGCTATAGTCAATAGTTGTGTTTGGGAAAATTTTTCCAAGGGGCGATTTTTAGTCAATGGCAAGTTTTTTTGTGCTTCTTTTTTCCTTTGAAAGGGATGAAAAATATTTTCTCTTACGCGGCGGTCTTTTCCTTTGTCACGACGTTTTCCGTATCGTTGGATTGGTCGTCTCCCGTTGGATTGACGGCCTCACCATCAGTGAAGGTCACGCCGTTTGCGACCTGTTGCACTTTGTGCGGTGCGTTGATGCGTCGCCATTTTCCCTGGGCTTGTTGCGTTAATTTGAAGGTCATCGCCAGATACGTTTCGCGACTGCCGCAGCCCTTCGATTTGTACGTCCGATGTTTCACCGTCGCAAACATTGATTCAATCGGGTTCGTTGTTTTCAGACTCGCCCAGTGTTCCGCCGGGAAATCATAAAACGTCAGCAAGGCCTTTTGATCCTTCATCAGGCACTCGACCGCCTTCGGATATTTCGCACCGAACACCGTTTCAAAATGCTTCATCTCCTTCATCGCAAGTTCACGCGTCGGTTGTTGTTCGATCTCACGCAACATGTTTTTCGCCTTGCCATGCAAGCTGTTCGGCAGTTGCGTCAGCACGTTGCCCTTCTTGTGAAACCAACAACGTTGTTCCTTCGTCGTCGGAAATATTTTTCGCAATGCATTCCAAAAACCCAGCGAACCATCGCCGATGGCCAACATCGGTGCATGTTCAAGTCCCCTGTTTTTCAGGTTCAAAAGCACTTCACTCCAGGACCGCTCGCATTCACGAAAGCCGTCGCTGATTGCAAGCACTTCCTTCGTCCCATCCTCCAACGCGCCGAGCAACACCAACATGCACACCTTCGACTCGTCGCCACGCGGAGAAAAATACACGCCGTCCGCCCAAACATAAACGTAATTTTTACCGGCAAGCGAGCGGCGACTCCACGTTTCGCACTCCTCTTTCCACTGCATTTTCAGGCGTGAAACCGTTTGCGGAGACAAGCCCTTCGCATTCCCGCCGAGTAATGCACGAAGCGTCGGCTCCATGTCGCCGGTGCTCACACCCCGTAAATAAAGGATCGGAATGAACTCCTCAAGCGTTTTCGCTTTTCGCAAATACGGCGGCAAAATCTTCGACGTGAATTTCTCCCGCTCACTTTCTTCACGTTTGTCACGCACACGCGGCTGCTCGACTTCGATGCCGCCGATGCCCGTGAGGACGCTTCGCGGACGGCAGTAACCGTTTCGCACGACTTGCTGATGACCTTGCTCATCGCGAAGGTTGATGTGCTGTTCGAGATACTCCTGAATTTCCTGTTCGAGTGCCGCCGCGAGAATCTGTTTCGCTCCGGATCGTGCCAACTCGGTGATCATGTCCTGCGAACCCGGCAACGGGGCGATCCGCTCAAGAGCACGCTGCTCACCAACGATGGCACACGGATCACCAACGATGGTACTTGGCTCACCGATTGGAGTCCCATCGGCTCCCAACCCGATTCGCGCGGAGATATTGTCAGTGGATAAATTTCGACGACCAACTGGTTGTGATGGCGATTTTTTGATAAACTTTGGCATAGTGGCGGTTCCTTGAAAAATGATGGTTAATCTTAACACTCACCATTTTCCATGACCGCCACTACTTTTCAACCATACACAACTTTGGAGAATAACTCCCATTTGACTCCGAATTTTTCGGAGTGAGAACAACCGGTGGACAAACACAAAGGGATAGAGAACCACAACGGACAACTATAATAACCACACCTTAGCAACCCAAATCACAATTGACATTAATATATGGCAAAAACAATAAAAAGTCAATTTGACAACATAGTATCCTTTAAGAAACCTTCTAGTGCCTTGTCCAGGCTAAAACTGTAAGTTGACTAAAAATATAATCATTCGTTATCGAAGTGGAATTTCGGGTACACGGAGTCCAATTTGATTCGTGCATCGTCGGTGGTGAATTGCCAGTGGACGTTTTTGGCGTGATCGTTTCGCCAGGCCGTCCAAGCGGCGGCTTGCTTGCGAACTTCATCCATACTGCCGATACGTCCGCACAAACATTGTCGCGTCAGCACACTCAATTCACTTTCCGCAATGTTCAGCCAACTGCCATGAACCGGAGTAAAGACAAACTCACAACGACGGAGAATTTCACGACAATACTCCGGCTCGAATCGCGTGTCAAGCGCACCCTTCGTGTGCGTGTTCAAGTTGTCCAAAATGATCGTCACCTTTTTCGCATCCTTGAAATCGTGCATCACCAATCGTTCCAATTCCTCCGCCATGTCCCGTTTCGTCCGATGTTCCCGAACCGACACGCGACGCCAATTCAAAAAAGGAGCCACAAACATAAATACGCTGGCCGTGCCATTGCGTTCGTATTCGTAATCAACTCGCTCCGGGTGGCCTGCGTGACTGTTGCATGTCGGCATTTGTCCAGTTTCGTGGAAAACTTATCAAGAAAGAACTTGATTTAATAATTTTCCTTTATATAACATGGAAACACGAGGCGAATTCCATCTCGCTTATTTTAAGAGAGGGGGATTCGCCAAGTTACCTCCTCGCAGCTTCTTCCACTTCAAACCACTGAAGTGAGCGCAATAAAATGCGCACTATGTTGATGATCCATTGGGATCATCAACATGGAAACGGCTGCAAAGCGGGGATCAAACCGTGGCCGAAACCGTTTGTGAATTTACGGAGTACAAGAGAGACGGAATTAAACGAGCATTTCCCCGCCCATGTTGTTGCAGACTGGCCTGGGTCACAGCGTTAAAATAGCGGAAAAGCACTATTTACAAGTGACCGAGGAACACCTTCAAAGAGCATTGGAGTATCGTACAAAAACTGATTTTTCTGTCTCAAATGACGTAAACTCTTGCAGTCAAACATCAAACCCCACGAAATCCATTGCGCGAAAACATGCGCTGTCAGCGTCGGCAGGGGGTGGAAATGGGCAGAAAATGGGCGAAAATGATATTTCTATCAAGAAACAAAAACAGGCCGTAACTTCCAGTGTTTGCAATGGGTTACGACCTGTTTCAACTGGTGACGGAATTGACGGCGTTTTTTCAAAAAACGGGGTAGCGGATGGAGAGGGATTCGAACCCACGGTACGGTCACCCGTACGCCGGTTTTCAAGACCGGTCCCTTAAACCACTCGGGCATCCATCCGGTGGAAGCACAAAAATCAAAGTGCAATACTGGTTTGACAAGCAAGGAACTCGCTTGTTGGTTTCTTAATTCTATTCTATAATTTTCAACGCTTTTCGTCAAGGATAATCACTTCAAAGCCCTTCCCAAGAATACGAATTCTTTGCAAGTGTCATTTTGGCAGGTAACGAAAATCAAGTGAAACACGACCATCATTAATAAGGAATTGTGATTTCATTGGTTACTTTACTCCAAAATTACAAAGGGGTTATGTCAAGAATTTTTGTGACAATCCGGTTTGGCACAGGGATTGCTTGAAATAACAAAAAACCATTATTTGAATGACAAAAGCTGTTTCCCGCATTCAATTTCGTTGGTGCCAGTGGAAATAATCCAGTCAGATTAACACTTTTTTTGAAAAAAATTCAAAAAATTACAACACTCAGGAGGTGTTTCAGTCATGGCAAAGAAAAAAGACAACTGCGGTTGTGATAAATCAGACAGCAAGTGTTGCGGCATGAAAATTCAACCGCTCGGGGATCGCGTCGTTGTCCGTCGCGAAGAATCGGAAGAGCGAACCGCAGGCGGACTTTATCTGCCGGATTCGGCCAAGAACAAACCTGCCCGCGGCGTGGTCGTCAGCATCGGGGATGGTCGTGTGCTGGATGACGGAACCCGCAGTGAGTTTCAGGTTCAGGAAGGCGACCGCGTTATTTTCCTATCCTACGCGGGAGAAGAGTTCAAAATCGGCGACAACGAATTCCTGCTCATGCGGGAAAGCGATATTCTGGCAATTATTGTCTAATCCACGATTTTGACAAAGTTTGCAGGATTTACCATGATTTGACAATAATCCTGGAAATCATGTCAATCTTACAAAAATCATGGTTCTGACAACATTCCAACTCCAAATTTTCATCAGGCAAATAACAACAAAAACAGGAGACATACATAATGGCAAAGATGATTGCATTTGATCAGGAAGCACGGGAAGCCCTTCGACGCGGGGTTTCAAAGCTCTCCAAGGCGGTTAAGGTAACGCTTGGTCCGCGAGGGCGAAACGTGATTATTCAGAAAAGTTTCGGCTCGCCGACCGTGACCAAGGACGGCGTAACCGTTGCAAAAGAAGTTGACCTGGAGGACACCTACGAGAATATGGGTGCCCGAATGGTTCGTGAAGTTGCTTCAAAGACAGGCGATGTGGCCGGGGACGGGACAACAACCGCCACGATTTTGGCCGAAGCGATTTTCACCGAAGGCATGAAAGCCGTGGTCGCTGGTGTCAACCCCTTGCAGATGAAACAGGGAATTGATCGTGCTGTTGACGACATCACGGCTCAACTCAAAAAAATGTCAACCTCGGTCAAGAACAGCAAAACGGAAATTGCCCAAGTCGGTGCGATTGCGGCCAATAACGACATGGAAATCGGTAATCTGATTGCCGACGCCATGGAAAAAGTCGGAAAAGACGGCGTCATCACCGTTGATGAGGGCAAGAGCCTGGCCACCGAAGTCGAATGGGTCGAGGGAATGCAGTTCGACCGTGGCTACCTTTCGCCGTACTTCGTGACCGACGGGCAGAAAATGGAATGCGTGCTGGAAGACGCTTATGTGCTGATGAACGAAAAGAAAATTTCGAGCATCAAGGAAATGATCCCGATTCTCGAAAAGGTTGTCAACACGGGCAAGCCGCTGTTGATCGTGGCCGAGGATGTTGATGGCGAAGCTCTCGCAACGCTGGTCATCAACCGTCTGCGCGGGATCATGAAAGTCTGTGCGATCAAAGCACCCGGTTACGGTGATCGCCGCAAGGCGATTTTGGAGGACATCGGCATTTTGACCGGCGGTGAAGTGCTGTTTGAAAGCCTCGGACGCAAAGTCGAAAGCCTCGAACTGACTGACCTCGGTCGCGCGAAGCGGATTGTCATCGACAAGGACAACACGACGATCATCGAAGGTGCCGGGAAAAGCGACGAAATCAAGGGGCGTATTGAGCAATTGCGCCGCGAAATCGAAAAAGTGACCAGCGATTACGACCGTGAAAAGCTTGAAGAGCGGCTCGCGAAGCTGTCCGGTGGCGTGGCGAAAGTGAATGTCGGTGCCGCAACTGAAAGTGAAATGAAGGAACGGAAAGCCCGCGTTGAGGACGCGTTGCACGCAACCCGTGCGGCGATCGAGGAAGGCATTTTGCCGGGCGGCGGTGTGGCGTTGATTCGCGCCGCGAAGTCCTGTGGCCAACCCGAAGACCTGACCGCTGACGAACTGACCGGTTACAACATCATTCTCAAGGCGTGCCGTTACCCGTTGATGCAGATCGCTATCAACGCGGGTAAGGACGGCGGCATCGTGTGCGAGAAAGTCGCCGAAGGCAAGGGCGGGTTCGGTTACAACGCCGCGACTGACGCTTTCGAAGACCTGGTCAAGGCCGGCGTCATTGACCCGACCAAGGTGACACGCAGTGCCATGCAGAATGCGGCCAGTGTTTCGAGTCTCATGTTGACCAGCGAAGCACTCGTGGCGGAAATTCCGAAAGAGGAAAAAACCCCGCCCATGCCGAACCCCAACATGTACTAAGCAGTCGCGCATAAACAACGTGACTATTTCAATCAGAGCTGCGACAGTAACGGAGCGGTCACTACGCTTGGTCACTCTTGCGGCTCTGATATATGGAACAGATCAGCACCAGTTCAATCTGTGGAAATCTCGTTTCCTCCATGTTCTCTGTGTGCAAAAATTGCATGTGTTTTTCAGTATTCGCGTTTACGGATACGGCCTTGGACTCGGAGCGGGAGTGACTGGATGCGGAGAAAACCACCGGCGTCGGTTTGATTGTAGGCACCGCCGCCTTCCATTGATGCGATGCCCTCATCGTACAGGTTGTTGGCACTGCTACGACTTGCAACGGTGATGTTACCCTTATAAAGTTCGAGCGTTACTTGGCCGCAGACCGGCTTTTGGGTTTCCCGGATGAATGCAAATAAAGCGTCCATTTTCGCGCAATACCAGTAACCGTAGTACACCATTTCCGCCACTTCGGGCGACAGACGGTCGCGCAGGTGCATCAGATCGCGGTCCAGCGTCAGTTGTTCGACCAGACGGTGGGCGTGATAGAGGATCGTCATGCCCGGGCTTTCATAAACGCCGCGGCTTTTCATGCCGACAAAACGGTTTTCAACCATGTCGATCAAGCCGATCCCGTTGCGACCGCCGATGGAATTGAGCGTCTTGACAATGTCGATGGCCGAAAGATTTTGCCCATTAACCGCTATCGGCACACCCGAATCGAAATCGACGGTCACGGTTTCCACCTGATCGGGAGCGTCCTGTGGTCGGGTCACCATGCCGAAATCGACCCGATTGACACCATTGACATCCAGTTTTTCCAGTTCGCCGGCCTCGTAGCTGATGTGCAGACAGTTTTCGTCACTGCTATACGGTTTTTCAATCGATGCCTTGATTGGAATGCCCTTTTCGTTGCAGTAATTGATCATTTCCTTGCGACCGGGAAATTGGTTGCGAAATTCTTCCATACGCCAAGGGGCGACCATTTCGATGTCGGGATTGAGGGCTTCGGCGGCAAGTTGAAAACGGCATTGGTCGTTTCCTTTGCCTGTGGCACCGTGTGCGTAAGCTTTTGCTCCGACTTCCCTTGCCACTTGCAGCGCGACCTTCGAGATGAGCGGCCGGGCAATGGAGGTTCCCAGCAGGTAAATCGCTTCGTATTTTGCCTGCCACTGCAAAATGGGAAAGGCGAAATCACGGCAGAGTTCCTCTTGTGCATCGACAAACCGTACAGATTTCGCTCCGATATTTTCCGCCTTTTTGCGGATCGCGTCACGGTCTTCGCACGGTTGCCCGAGATCGACGTAAACGGCGTGTACGTCATAACCTTTGTCCATCAACCAGCCAAGTATGACCGTCGTGTCCAAACCGCCCGAATAGGCGAGAACGCATGTTTT
>WRMR01000265.1 GCA_009776995.1 Planctomycetaceae bacterium
GCCCCGTTTGACCGTTTCCGGTGTGTCCGCACCGATCAGGCGGATATGCGTTCTTGCCGCGTTGGCCAGAACCAGTGTATCACCGTCAACACAGCGTTCCACGTCATAAATTCCCTCGTGCAAATCGGCTTTTTGCGAGACGGCCGTTTCATTTTCAAACAGGAAATCGACGGGCAGTCCCGCCCATTTCGCGATCACGACGGCTAACAGCAAGAGGACAACGCCGAAAACCCCAAACGCCTTTTTCGCGTTTCTATCGAGTGAATACTTGAACTTTTTGACTCGTTTGGCCATTTGGGGTATTTCTGTATCCCTGGCTGACACTGCTGGCTCTGCTGGGACTTGATATTTCCCGGCGAAATCCTTATTCGATCCTCATGCGGAGCGTTTTTCCGGAAGTCCAGGGCAAGGCGTCGATTTTCGCGATGGCGGCTTGCGTGTCGCCTTCACGAGCGGCATGCGTCATAATAATCAGTGTGACCGGCGAGCCTTCCTCCAGATCGGTTTCCTCTTGTAACACCGAAGCGATGGAGATGCCGTGGTGACCCAAAATACCCGAAATTTCGGCCAACACGCCGGGGCGGTCTTCGACGAGAAACCGCAGGTAATTCTTGCCGCGAATGTCCGCCGGGTCCTTAATCGTCTTCGCCGGACGATCTTTGCTCCACAGTTGAAGCGTATCAAAAGTCATTTTTGCACGGCCCAGCACCGTATCAATCACATCACCGACCACAGCCGACGCGGTCGGCATTTCGCCGGCCCCGCGACCGAGTAGCACGACTTCGCCAACGGCATCACCCACGACCTTGACAATATTGAACGAATCCCGCATTTCCGCGATGGGCGTGTGCAGCCGCACGAGCGTCGGCGAGACATAAAGCTCAACACCGTCCGGAGTTGCATCCGCCTTCGCGAGCAATTTGATGCGGTAGCCCAACCGTTTTGCATAGACAATGTCAACCGCTTCGACCGTGTCAATCCCAACCCGGGGAATATCCCGCCAGTTGGGAGACACGCCGAATGCCAAATGTGACAGAATCGCCAGTTTTTGTGCGGTATCCGTTCCGTCAACGTCCAGTGTCGGGTTGGCTTCGGCATAACCCAGGCGTTGGGCTTCCGCGACGGCATGTTTGTAATCCGTGCCTTTTTCTTCCATCGCGGTCAAAATGAAATTACACGTCCCGTTGACGATGGCTTGGATTTGCCGCAACTTGTTGGCTTGTAAGGAAGTTGAGATGGCGTTAATGATCGGGATTCCGCCGCCGACCGCCGCTTCAAAGGCGATCAGACGGCCACAGTTTCGCGCTGTGTCGAAAATTTCGGAACCGTGCGTTGCCAGCAGGGCCTTGTTGGCTGTCACAACGTCTTTGCCTGACTTGAGAAGCGACTCAACGATGGAACGCGCCGGATCGAGACCGCCGACCAGCTCGATGGCAACCGAAATACTTCTGTCATCAAGAATGGCGTCCAAATGATCGGTCAACATACCCTCGGGCAGGTCGATACCGCGGTCGCGTGTCATCTCTTTGTCGCAAATCCTTGCCAGTTCAACATTTTTGCCGGTCGCCCGGGTGATGCGTTCCTTGTGTTCGAGCAGAATTTTGGCAACACCTGTCCCGATGGTTCCAAATCCGATCAGAGCAACTTTCACGGTGTTCATTGATTGATGATTTTCTGATGATAGTAGGAATTAGCAAAAATTTCACAATTCTATTGTCGCCCGGAAACGCGAATCGTCAAGATACGCAATGATCGAATTACAGAGCAGAGTGCAGAGTGCATTGAAATGTTCACGTGATGACTGCGCGACTCCTTGTGTTATTCCGTATTTCACTCAAACCGCAATGCCCGGACGGGGTGCAACCGTGCGGCGCGGATGGCGGGGAGGACGCCGGAAAGTACGGCAATGGCCAGTGTTCCGCCAACGACTTTGACAATCATCAGCGTTTCCAGGCGGGTTGGGATTTGCGAAAACATGTAAATTGACGGGTCGAACACTTCGTGTCCCATGACATAGGATAACACCTGCGCGATTGTGTTGATGTTCCAGACGATGTTCAGGCCGATGATCGTGCCGAACCCCGCACCAGCCAGTCCGAGCGCGAGACTGTAGCACAAAAAAATCTGCATGACGCCAAAGCCGCTTGCGCCCAGAGCTTTCATGACGCCAATGTCCCGCATTTTTTCGAGTACGATCATGTAAAAGATCGCGAGAATGCCGAACCCCGCCACGGCGATAATCAGGAACAGCAGCAGGTTCAGCAAGCTCGTTTCCATTGACACGGCGGCGAGCAACGTCGATTCCTGATCACGCCAGGTCAGTACCGTGTAAAAAATCTGCGGAAATTCCGGCATGTCCTGAATCGTGTCCCTGAGATCGTCAAGATTGACGCCCGGTTTCGCCTTGATCAAAATCTGGTTGACCGCCCGTTTTTTTGTGACCGGATCGACCATCAGGCGGAGTTCCTGCATTTTTTCTATCGGAATGAACACGAATTTTGTGTCATAGTCGGACATGCGGCTTTCATAAATGTCAACGATGGTGCAATTGGCCGTTCCGAATGTCGGCGGATTTCCCATCTGCGGAAAGGAAATGACAATGTCATCGCCCGGAATGACTCTCATGCGTTCGATCAGTTTTTCCTCATTTGTGGCCGGATCGACTTCACGGCGGCGGCTGTAGATCGTCAGCCCGATCCCGACAAACGCGCCGGTGTGGGTTTGTCGGGTCGGATTGAATTGCTGCTGTTCCTGCATCGACGTGAGATTATGGCCAGCATACTGCGGGGCGGCACTCATCATCTCCATAAACCCCGGCACATCCGCTCTCGCAGATGATTCGGCGGCCGTTGTTGGATTTGCCACCGGCGGGATCGACTCGTTGTCATATCCCCATTCGGTTTCGTCACGAAAAGCAAATCTCTTTTGGCGATAATCCCAGCCGGCGACTCCCATCCCGGGACGATAAGCACTGTCTTTGGGATTGAGGTGGTTGTACGTATCGTACCCGTCCTGACGCAGAACAAACGCGGGATTTTCACGATTGTCCGGATGTTGCAGGAATTTCGTGATGTCGCCGACGCTTTTCATCGTGTCAATGTCGATGCCGACCAGGTTGATCTGCTGATGCAGGGGTTCGCCGCCGACTTTGTACGAGAGCATGGCCGGAATCATCACCGTCGGGGTCATGCCTACAATTTTGTCACCTGCGACGCGGCGGATTGCCGCCATTTTTTCCTGATAGTCCTGAAACCCGTCGAGACTCCCGCCGTGAATCGTGATGTCCGACATGATGCCGTGCAGCCGTTCCTCCATTTCACCGCGAAATCCGTTCATGACCGAATTGACGACTATAAGCGTCGCCACGCCGAGCATGACACTGATAATCGACGCGAACGCAATGAACCGGGTCAGTAAATAACGCCAGCAAAGAAGCAATTTATACATGATAAGGTGAGGGGTGAGGGATTTGGGACGAGGGGTTTGAATTCATAATACCAACCCTTACTTCCTGTCGATCAGCCGACAAGGGATGTATCACTCGATATACTGCCGACAACTGCCAGGACAATACGGCGGTTGCGCATTATAAATGAAATCCCCAAGTCGGTGCAAGGCCAAAAACGTGAAGGACGTTCAGGTAGAATGGGGATAGTGAGAAGATTGCAACGGCCAAATCTAATCGTACAGATTTCCTTTTGGCAATCGGACATAAAGTCAATGGTTATTGCCGTTATAGACGAAAATTCGCTGATGGGTGTCACGTTTCATGCCGTCTTTTAACGCGGTGACAGCCTCGTGATAATGGATGTGCAATTGATAAGGGTTTTCAAAACTGCCGCTGACTCCCACAAAGATGTTGTCCCGATCCAGGGGATTATCGCGCGTGCCAAAAATCAGATGAAAAGGGAATATTCTGTTTTTTGAACTCAACAGGATAATGATATAGTCTGAAAAAATTGCGAATTTGAATGACGGGTATCTTCTGAGAAGCAAATCCCTGAAATCGGCCGGCCTGTCACGAAAGACATCGTTTCGACTGACATCCACGACAGCCACATAAAGATAACTCTCAAAACCTGCATAAAGGATTTGTACATGACCGGTGTAAAGTCTGGGATCATCAATTTCCTGGTTGATTAACTTATTAATAAAGGCTTCATGGTATGCCCTTCCATAAGCGGTATAGTGTTCATCATCCCGGATTTCACTTGTCAGGGCATCTGCCAACGCTTCAAAGGCCGCCGGATCGTCCGGTTCAAAGGGGGTATTGCACGCGACAATCACGATGTTGGCAACCCATACCTGTTCGCTGTTGCGAACAATGGCCGCCATTCTGTCGTATTTCAGTTGATTGCTTTTCATCATGGTCAGCCCATTCGCGTTGGCAGCGTCTTCGTTAAAAGACTCCTCCGCAAAAAACTTCTGGGTTTTCATGCTGAATGTTCCTGTAGAGATCAGTTCGTTCCAGACTGGGTCATCGGTCTCGACATCGGTGTATGCAATCAAGGCATAGTAGGTGTCGAACATGGCAATGGGATTGCGAAAAATATGACTGGCTTTATCAAGAAGATAATGAATCCCTTGGCCTTTCTCCAGACCACGAATTTGTTGCTGCTTGCTCATGGTGTCAATCTCTCGGCGGTAAGAATTTTTTTGACATCCCTGACAAAAAACTAATACATATTTCTTTCTACTTATTCTATAAGCCGAATGAATTTCCTGCAAGCGACCGGGGCCAGACGACGGGAGAAAAAAAATCAAAAATTCGTGGGCAATCCGGCGTTGGGATAGCATTGACTGCTATGGATTGTGTCCCTGCGGGACACACTGGACTTGTTCGGAAACATCAAATTAGCGAAATTAGCGAAATTGCTATTGACTCTATTTCGTAACATTTGTTATTTTTAGTCACCTCACTACTGGTGTGTCCATTCTAAAAATTCATGTTGACTAAAACCATGATAATTCTTATGTTGTTGGGGCTTTTTTTACCCCAGCACACGGAGGAATATTGTCATGAACTCGGAAAAATCTATCGTTCGGCTGACCGATGAGGAACGCCAGGAACTTCAAAGCATCGTCAAAACACTCAAAGGGACATCACAAAAAGTCAAGCGTGCCATCGTCTTGCTTCACGCCGACGCCAGCGTACAACGGCCATGCCGGGCATCCGGAGCGAGTCGATGATGAATACGAACGCAACGGCACGAGAAAGGTAAAAGGCATTGTCGAGCGTGGCAAGCGGTATTTCTCCGAAAAATGTTCTTTGCGTCTTTTGTCACTCCTTGCTTTGACTTGCTTCCTGATGCACGTTTTTTCATACAGACAAATGATACCAAAGAACGAAAAGCGGTATGACAGGAAAAACTCATGAAGAACCCACCCCCCTGTTCCGATAACTTGAGAATAAGGTTTGACAGACAAGATGACATCCGAATCGGTTGCCGTTTTGTGTGTGCAGAAAAACACGTTTGGCTTGCCTGATACACAAGCCAAACGCAACTAAATCATAGCTTTTGAGAGCTTACCATCCAAGCAACAAAAAAAGGCGTCAACCATGATAACACTTGCGATTCCCGACAATGTTCATCATGCCTGTGCCTTGCTTGGAAACGATTTTGAGTGAATCCGTCAACAGATACGTTGATCGGCTTGCTATTCTTATCGTCGAAACGTATGAGGAAAGTGAGTTTTTTTGCAAAAACCTTATTTCACTATGTTTGCCACAATCGATATCACGATTTTTTTTCGGCCAATGGATTGGTCGGCGTTGGTTTGACCATGGCAAGCACTGATTTAGGAAAGACAGAAAAATGTCAGAATTACTCAACGAAGTCCTGCACACCATTGAAAAGGCGGCCAAAATCCTGAATGTCTCGAAAGGGACAGTCCGCAATCTCATCAGTCGCGGCAATCTCGTACCTGTCAGGATTTCCAGCCGTGTTGTCCGAAGCAGGTTACTTTTCACCGTAATGTTGGAAGAGGAACTGATTTTGTACAATCCGTTTGCACGGGTCAAGGAATCACCGACCCCCGAATCCAACCGCAAGGATTATATTCCCTCCGAGTATTGCTTGAGAGCAATGGAATTCGCACCGTCATTGGAATGGAAGGTTTTGATTGCATTGTGGCGATTTCTTGGCTTGAGAAGAGCATCCGAACCCTTGCGTTTACGTTGGTCGGATGTCGATTGGGACAATATGCTCATTCGTGTTTATGCTTCAAAAACAAAAAAGTCGCGTTACGTGCCGATTTTTGATGAGAACTGAAAGAACCGTTCCTCCAGTTGTATGAACAGACCGGGCATGATGCTGAATGGGTGATCAACGACGCTTGCCCCAAAAAGTTGAGAAATTCACCGAATCGCGAAGGAACATCAAAGACGCCAATCTCTACACGCAGTTCAAAAAATTTGCCGTAAAGCCGGGCTGGAACCCTATGCAATGGCCGGAAATAATATGCGTGCCAGTTGCATCAAGGACATTTATTCCGGTAAATATCCAGTGCTTCGCGGAAAAATCGACCGAATCATGCAGATGTTCGGCCATACACCGGAAACCGCCATGCGATACTACCGTCGATTCTGCCGTGACGATTACGCTGATGTCACCAGCCCGATTTTATCCAATGAAACCGTTGCAGAGTCAGACGAAACGGAAATTTTGAAAAATGCTTGCGATATTCAAGCTGTAAAAAATCCTGTGAAGCAGGGGGAAAAAGGAGCGTATTTGGAGCAAGGAATAACAAGCCTGAAAACAAAAACCCCTTGTTTTCAGGCACCAAACGCAGTAGAAAACAAGGGACACAATTCTAAATACACCCCACAGGATTCGAACCTGTAACCTTCGGTTCCGTAGAACGGAGCACTATTGAGCGTGGGTGGTAATTTTTGAAGTAGTAATCCATTCCTATGGAATAAGCAAGTTACCAATTCGCCATATTTCAACTTCATGGATTCCAGAAACGTCTCCATAAGCGAGGGCAGTGAAATATTCGCTCTAGTGCCTTGTCCAGGCTAAAACTGTAAGTTGACTAAAAATATAATCATTCGTTATCGAAGTGAAATTTCGGG
This sequence comes from Planctomycetaceae bacterium, assembly GCA_009776995.1. Taxonomy (GTDB): domain Bacteria; phylum Planctomycetota; class Planctomycetia; order Pirellulales; family Thermoguttaceae; genus WRMR01. The sequence goes on from WRMR01000265.1 coordinate 7,076, forward strand.
TACACGGAGTCCAATTTGATTCGAGCGTCGTCGGTGGTG
>WRMR01000266.1 GCA_009776995.1 Planctomycetaceae bacterium
CTTCAAGGGCATCTTCCCTGATTCGATACACCAAACGGTTGACTTTATCAATTCGTCTGCTCCAAAAGCCACTGAACTCACCCTTCAGCGGTTCCGGCTTGCCGATGCCGGTATAACCATTGCGTAAGGCGTCATGCAAAAGTTTGTTGATGCGTTTGATCGTCTTTTTGTCGAGCGTTTGCCAATCAACGTAATCCTCCCAGGCTTCTTCAAACCAGACAATTTTCATTGGGACGCCTCAATCATGCCGTGTTCCACTCCTTGACCGTTGTTGAGGGCGGCAACACCACGGCGAAGGTGGGCAAGGTTGCTTTCGCTGTAAAACGGATCAGATTCCGTTGTGACTTCAAAAGGCAACCGCTTTTCACGCAAGACGGCACGGACAAACATGTTAAACGCGACTGTGGTGTTCATGCCGACTTGGGAACAAAACTCATCAAATTGTTCTTTGACTTCGGAATCCATCCGAACACTGAATGTTGTTTGAGTCATAAAAGTATGTCACCTCCCGGCAATTTCGTGTTCGTTTTTTTGCTCAACATCACCTGACGGGTTGGTATGCTCACTCATCAGGTGCGTTTGTCAATGAATTCTTTCCACACGTTCCCTGCCATTGCCACGCGCAATCTTACGATTGTGGCTCCGATTCCGGCAACTTCCCACTCCCCACTCCACTCTCTGCACTCTGCACTCTGCTCTCTGCACTTTGCACTGTGCACTTTGCGCTGAACAGGTCCGGCCTGCGTTGTTCGGTGCGTTTGACGGCTTCTTCGGCCCGCCACTGGCCGATCAACTCGTGATTGCCGTTGACCAGCACATCGGGCACTTCCAAACCGCGATACTCGCGTGGCCTTGTGTATTGCGGACCCTCCAAAAAACGGTTGCCGGTCGAAAACGAATCGCAAAGGCTCGAATATTCATCGCCCAGCACACCGGGCACCAGCCGCATCACCGCGTCAATGACAACCATCGCCGCAACCTCGCCGCCGTTGAGTACGTAATCACCGATGGAAATCTCTTCAGGCTGCAAAATCTGTGAAACCCGTTCGTCAAAACCTTCGTAACGCCCGCATAACAGCAAAATCCGTTTTTCACGGGCCAGCTCCTCGATCATGCGCTGGTCAAGCCGCCGCCCTTGCGGGGTCAGCAGGAGCAACCGCCCCGGCTCCGGTTCGCTTGCCCGCACCTCTTCAACGCAAGGCACAACACAATTGACCTTGATAACCATCCCCGGCCCGCCGCCGTAGGGCGTGTCATCGACCTTGTGATGCTTGTCGGTTGCCCATTCGCGGATGTTGTGACAACGCACGCGAATCAACTCCCGTTCAATCGCGCTTTTCATCAGGCTTTCGGAGAGATAACTCCCGAAAATGCCGGGGAAAAGAGTGAAAATGTCGAACAGCATCTTTGCAACTCAAAGTGCAAAGCGCAAAGTGCAAAGCGCAAAATGCAAAGCAGGATATGAAAAAACACTTTGAACTTTGAACTTTGAACTTTGAACTTTTAGTTTATTCGTCATCCGTCACATCTTCCGCTTCCACGGCGACTGGTTTTGGCTGGGGAATGAGGTGTGCCGGAACGACCGGGCGTCGTCGCGATTGGGACAGCCGTTCGAGGGCGGCCCGCTGGGCGTCGAGGTGGGTTCCGTTCGGGCCGTATTTTTTGATCAAAACGGCGGCCTTGTCCGTCGGTTGCGCCCCGACACTCAGCCAATAGGCGATGCGGTCGGCGTTGAGCAACGCCCGGGCATCGACTTCCGGCACGAGCGGGTCATACGTCCCGAGTTCTTCAAGCACACGCCCGTCGCGCGGCGTCCGCGCGTCGGTTGCACAGAGGCGGAAAAACGGACGATGACGCCGCCCCATCTTCTTCATACGAATGCGTACTGCCACTGGGTTTGGTCTCCTGATTGTTTTGTGGCTAGTTGCTGGTGGCCAGTGGTCAGTAGCTAGTGGCTAGTGGCGAGTGGCGAGTGGCAAATAGCGAGTTGTTAGTTTTGAGTTATGAGTTATGAGTTGTTGTTAGTTTTGAGTTGTTTAGCCGAGTGTCCTGGATGTTGGAGTTAGGCCTGCGACGCAAGGTGTCCTTGTTTTTTAAGCCACGGATTTTCACGGATGAAACACGGATTATTTTGCTATCAACTGTCAAAGAAAAAACAGAGTCGTATTCGTTCCGGGTTGGTTTGGTCGTAAAGCTCTCCGGTTTTGCGGAGAAAATCAATCAAACCAGACCAAAAGTTATCAAAACCTAAATCGCCTGTATCAATCAACCTGTAATCCATCATTTCTTTTAACGTAACAAAACTTTGATCGTGGCATCCATAAGACACATAAGCGGGATTATGGCATTTTCCTGCTTCCCAACTCGCAATCAATCGGTCAATAAACGCCCACGAGAGACGGTAATTAAAAAACAAAGCGAACTCGTATGTCTCTTTAAGTAATTCATCAAACGATTTATACCCATTGCTATATTCTTCAGCTTCTTCATACCATTTTTTTTCTTCGGCAATTCTTTCATCCGTCAAAACAACTTTTCTTGTCAATCGCCCACATGAAATAGGCTTAATGCCATAACAATTATCTGCAAGAGTGTCCACGGAACCAGAGCATGCCCATTTTTCATAGTCTTGCGAATGACCGACATTTCCAAGAGCCGCAAATGCTTCCCTGTATCTACCTATGTGATGATCCACTGAACCGGCGCAAACCCAGTTCTCGTAGGCTTCCTCGTAGTCTTGATACCGATTCTCAAGACACACTTCGATCATGGTGTTAATGTCGGTACCCATCTTGTTTTACTTGTTCCTTGAATCATGCGCTTTGCAGGGTGGTTTCGACGTCTATGACGCTCGGCTAAACTTCTCACTCGACACTCCGTTATAGCGCTAATGACACCTTTATTTATCGTACCAGCCCCCTTGTTTTATGTACAAAAAACCGCGATTTATGTACCAGCATTTTTGTTTTGAGTACAAAAAGCCGAAGTTATCGTTCCGTTGACCGAAGTTTGATTTCGGATTGCCAAAGTTTAACTTTTCCTGTTCGAGTATTAAGGACAAAATTTTCGAGTTCAAAAAGAACATGTGCCACTTTTCGTTGGGAGTTTTTATCTTTCACTTCCTCATTTGGAAAAAAAAATTCCATGTTTCCTACTTTGCGCACGGCTTTTTGTAACAATTATTGCGCCGGTGGCTTAAAAAACAACTGATTATAACGTGAAAATGGATAATTCCGGCATGATATTGTGTGTCATTGGCACAAAGCAATCTATGATTGCGCTGGAAGCGCGATGTGAACGCCTCGTTGCGCAAAAACGCTCAATGGGATTCGGCATGTTCTGTTTCCTGCTTCTCCACTCTCTTGCGACGAAATGGCAAATCGAAATCGTCGGGATTGATTTCCTGCATTATGCGCCGGCACTCTGCGGCACTTCGTTCGGTATATTCCATGCGCTCATCAATGGTCATGTGTTTGGTCTCCTCGTAAATTTTTTCACGAATCGCACGGACCATTTCGAGCGGATCGGAAGAATTGATGTCATGTTCAGGCATTGGGTAATTCTCCTGTAAAAACTTCCGGGGTGACTATCTGGATCATGGGATAACGGTATTCAAGATTCACCGCATTGACACGGTCAATCGTCCACACGCGAGCAAGATGCCGCATATTCCAACTCACAATATAATCACACCGTTCCGTGACGGCATAAGCAACGTGTCGCAAATCGTTGAAGTGTTTGTCGCTTAAAGCCTTTGCTTCCACGTACAATTGCGCCAGAACCTCTGCTTCTCTGCGTCTTGGCACTTCGCTTGCTTGGACCGACTGCAAAATCGCGAGAGAACGTTTTCTGATCGCTTCCGGTGCATTGTTGACTTCATCCAACAAGACGGGCGAGACGATCACCTCATAATCATCAGGCTTCTCCTCCAGTATTCGAAAGAACTCTATCGTAATCGCTTCCTTGTTGGAAAGATGCGGGGCGTCGATCGTACTGAGAACCGACGTATCCAAATAAATGCGTGATTTTCTCATGGCGATTGTTCACAAAAAAGTCACTGGCCTGGCAAACGCAATTACTCTGCACTCTGATCTCTGACCTTTGCACTTTGATCTTTTCGCTTTGTACTCCGTGAACACAGGTCATGGCTCGTTACTTCTTCCTCTTCTTTTTCAATTCCTTTTCGCGTAATTTTTTTGCCTTGGCTTTTTCGGCGTTGGAGAGGCGTTTGCCGGTGCCTTTTTTCGGGATGGCCGGCATGCCCATCGGGTTTTTTTGCAAACTTTGCGTCAGGGTGGACATGGCTTTCATGCGGTCGCGCATGCCCATGCCGGCCATCGACTTCATCATGTCGGCCATCGGCTGGAACATCCTGATCAGTTCGCTGACCTGCTGCGGGGCGACGCCCGCGCCTTTGGCGATGCGTTCGCGGCGGTCGTGATCGACGATTTTCGGGTTACGACGCTCGGACTTGGTCATCGAGTCGATGATGCCGCCGAGTTTTCGCATTTGATCGTCCGCATCGACGTTCATATCGCCCAAGGTTTTGGTGATATTCCCCATGCCGGGAATCAGACTCAACAGCTTGCCCATCGAGCCGAGCCGCTTGGTCTGCAACAATTGGGTGCGGAAATCATCGAGCGTAAATTCGCCTTTTTCGAGGCGTTCCTGCTGGCGTTTGATTTCCTCCTGGTCGAATTTCTGTTGCGCCTGCTCGATGAGCGAGAGCATGTCGCCCATGCCGAGGATGCGTCCGGCCATGCGGTCAGGGTGAAATTCCTCAAGGCCGTCGAGTGTTTCACCGGTTCCGATGAATTTGATTGGTACGCCGGTGACTTTTTTGACCGACAGAGCCGCACCGCCGCGGGCGTCACCGTCAAGTTTCGTCAAAATCACGCCGTCCAGTTCGAGGGCTTCGTTGAACGCCTTGGCACTGTTGACCGCGTCCTGGCCGGTCATGGAATCGACGACGAAATACACCTGGTCGGGCATGACCTTCTTTTCGATGGTTTTCAGTTGCTGCATCAACTCGTCGTCGATGTGCAATCGCCCGGCTGTGTCAAGAATCAAAACGTCAACGTCGAGCGTTTCGGCCTGTTGCACCGCCGCCTGGCACACGGCCACGGGGTCCTTGCTGTCACGGTCAACGTGAACCGGGACACCAATCTGGCCTCCAAGCACCTCCAACTGATCGATGGCCGCAGGACGCTGCAAGTCGGCGGCAACGAGCATCGGTTTGACCTTTCGTTGCAACAACAACTTGGCCAGCTTGCCGCAAGTCGTGGTTTTCCCGGAACCTTGCAAGCCACACAACATGAGCGTTGTCAACGGTTTGCGCAAGTGCAACGAGTGATCGACGGGCCCCATCAGGGCGATGAGTTCTTCGTGGACGATTTTCACGATCTGTTCGGTCGGGTCGAGCAGTTTCATCACCCGTTCGCCGAGTGCCTGCTCCGAAATCTTGTCCATGAACTCGCGGACGACGCTGAAACTGACGTCGGCCTCCAAAAGCGACTGTTGCACGAGCCGAAGCCCGTCGCGCATATTCGCTTCGGTCAGTTTTCCTTTTCCGCGCAGGGTTTTGATGGCGGAAAACAGGCCGTCTTGAAGTGTTTCAAACATCGTTCGTTCCGGAAGAGATGCCAAGAATGCAAAACAAGGACGTTTCCAGCAAGCTCCAGGCTCACCGGGAAACAATCCTGTCGTCAAATTCAAATGTTCTTGAGGGGTATTTTACCCGGAAATCACTGTTTGAAAAGGCCGGGTGGGTGAGAAAGAGGAATCGCACAAAAATCAAATGGACATTTCCACCAGAGCCGCGACGGTCACGCCGTGACGCGGGAGCGTCCAGAAAGGGCGCAATTTCCATAACCGCCGGTGTCAACCGGTGGACATGGTTCACGTGGTACGGTATATTTTTCTCCGCAATCTTACGATTGCGGTTCCGCTTTCTTGTGAAAGACGTACAATCCGGCCGCGCCGGCGAGGGCGAAGCAGAGCAGGTACCAGGCGTTCATGCCGAAGACCATGGCGAATTCGTGCCAATAAACATGTTGCCAGAGTTTCGCGTGGCAGATCATGAACGTATTGCACGCGAAAATGGTTCCGGCAAGGATCATCATTCCCCAGTAGCGACGGCGCGGAATGCCCGCGAAAAATATCACGAAACCCAAATACGCCACAAGCGACAGGCCGAGTAAAAAGTTGGCACCATTGCCGATTGGGATGCCTAGTAGAGCCATATCTGATGGTCCCTTGAAATTGAGATACCAACACACCGAAAGCAGTTGCATGTTGTACATCCCGAAGCCAATGCCAACCAGATCACCCCAGAAATTGATGCGGTTACGGAAACCTCGCGGCCAGGGTTGCTCGCCGGTGAGAATGGATAGCAGATTCGGCAATCGCGGCGGTTTCTTTTCAAACGCAGCTTCATCGCGGGAGATTCGCCAGCCACAATTAAAGGAAAATTATGAGGGCGGTTGGGAAAGAAAGCAATAATCCCCGATCCCAGTATGACAAGTTGGCATTGATTAAGAAAAACCCCATGTAAACGAATATTCCATATAGAATCGAATTGAACACAAAGGCGATACCAAGCAATATGATCACGTTTATACGTGATATAACATGCGGCTCATGCAGCCGTTCACGATTGTGATTCTCTGGCTTCTCTACGGGTGGTCGCATTCCTAAGGAATGCAATGTTGTTTGTTGCGATGTCGTTTCTACCGAGCGTTGCAATCCTAACGGATTGCATTTCAATGGCCGGCATTTCAATGGATTGTATTCCACCGGCAGGCATTCCGTAGGAATGCTTCGCTCGGTAGAAAATGTGCCGCCATAATTTTCCATCTGCATTCCGTCAGGAATGCAACCTTCCGCAGGATACATGTGGCCGGATGTTGGTTCTTTGACTTCAGCTTCACTGCCAAACTCAACACATTGCCGCCATTTGCGATTGACACGAATGGAATTGAGTGTGACATAGACCGGAGCAAGAACCATGCAGATCAGATAGAACGCCATGAGCTTTGTGTCGTTGGAATAGATCAACCGGACATACCACACCATGTAGGCATGATAAGCGGCAAAGAGCGTGGCAAAAACGC
>WRMR01000267.1 GCA_009776995.1 Planctomycetaceae bacterium
TGTCGCAGGTGGTGGAAGGAAGCACAAGTCCCGATGAACCGGCATACGTCACAATGGCAACACGGTCACGATCCTGCAATTCCTTGACCAGCATCGTCATGGCGGATTTCAGGAGCGGCAGTTTGTTGGGCGGCTGCATGGAACCGGAAACGTCAATCAAAAACACAAGATTGACGGTCGGGCGTTCCGTTTTTTCAAAAACTTTGCCTTTCAGACCGACTCGCGCCAATTGATGTTTTTCCTCCCACGGACACGGAGCAATTTCGACATGGGCGGAGAATGGATGTTCATCTTTTGGCGGTTCATAGTTGTAGTCAAAGTAGTTGACCATTTCCTCGATCCGCACCGCGCCTTTGGGCGGCAATGTTCCCTGATTGAGAAGACGCCGCAAATTTGAATAGGACGCGGTATCGACGTCAATGGAAAACGTGGAAAGCGGATTCTGTTTGACTTCCAGAAATGGGTTGTCAACGACATGATCGTAAGATTCCGTGTTGAAATCCAGTGGAACGAAATCTTCGTCTGCCAATGATTCACTGACATTCATTGCCAATTGCGGCATCCCCATTGGTGCCATATCCAACGACGTTGCGGATTCCCCGCCGGCCCATGTAAACATGGCATGCAAAACCCCTGAATCAACCGTTTGCGAGATAAAATTCACGGAACCGTCAAACAGACAGATGTTCATGCCGCCTTTGTGATTGCTACCCAAACCTTCGGCGGAAACATTGATGCCCATGCAAGCTGTGCCGAACGTGATTTCCAACGTCGGGTCCATCCAGCAGACGGGCGTTTTGCGTTCGACAACGGCAATTGTGTTCGACGTGCCATCCATGATCATCCCGAAACTTTGTACGGCATTCGGCACGTTGGAATAACTCTCTTTGCCGACAACCACACTGTAACCGGTCATTCCCGTTTTCCCTTCCGGTACGGAGGGACATCGATAAACGGAAGGCATCCGGTCATGGAACTGCTTGTTGTAATCACTGTCCCAGGGTTCGTCCAGGCGGATGGATTCGAACAGCTCTCGGTTTTCAATATAGGGCAGGAGCAACACGCGCCAACTGTGCAGCGGCTTTCCGTTCTCATCGGCGGTGATCGCCGGGGGAAAACACCGGTATTGATCGTGATAACTGTGCAGAGCCAGACCGATTAGTTTCAAATTGTTTGTGCATTGCACCTGCGCGGATTTTCCACAACCAAGCAATACCGCCATCAACAGCAGAAACAATGACAACTGAAATACTTTGGAAAATGTCATGGGTGTTTCCTTGAAAATGAGTAACTATTCTGTGGAATATTCGGCTTACATCCCGTAGGGATGCGTCGCTTGGTAGAAAACGCAATGCCAGGAGAATGATACAGTCACAATATGTGTATTATTCCAAAGCAGGGTTAATTATGACTGTCACGCTTGCACTTTGGCCGCAATGCCGAACTGGAAATTTTGAAATTTGACGTAAACCTTGCCGTCTTCAACCTTTGTTTCCAGCGAATCCATATTGCGAGGGCTGTCCGGCTTTTCGTCCAGCAGTTGACCGTTCAAGTCAAAATGGGCAACGTGACACGGACATGCGAAAAGCAATTCGTTTTGATTGGTTTTCGGATTGTTGGCGGTTTTGACCCCCAATACGCAACCGGCATGGGGACAAAGTGCTTGCCACGCAAGGATTTCGCCCGAATCTGTTTTTCGCACATAAACATTGCCTATCGTCTGACGCGGAACGGTAATCCAGGCGTCTTTCACATCGGCAATAATGGGAAACTTTTGCGGCGTATCGGTCAACTGATCGCCGGTCGTCAGGAAATAAAACTCGTCGCCCGAACCGCCTGAATCTTTCGCGCAACAGGGAAAAATGATCGATTCGATGGGAAAAACGACCGACCGGAATGCTGCGTAAACCGGTGCGGCAAAAGCGATAACACTGCCTGCAAGCCCGAAAAGCAAGCCTAGGAAACCGCGACGTCGTACTTCGCCTGTCCCCAGGTCCTGGCAGGAACAGCATGATTTTTTCTGGGACATGAATGCCTCCGTAATTTTTGTACACAAGGAAATGGGCCGAAAACCCATATTGATTACAATTTTGGGTATTATACATTATTTTAACCAGGAAAACATCAGACCCGCAATACTTTTTCGACAACTTTGCTAAAATTACAGGTAAATAATAGTGACTGCCCTAAAAGAATTATCAGGGAACGTCAATTTCGAAGGCACTTCTCCCAATGGCAAGAGATATTGCCAAAGCAACCTGGAATAAAGGAAGACCAATTTTTTTGTGCCCTCAAGGGGACTGGAAATTGCAAATACCGGAGTAAAAGGGAAACCAAAATGCTCATCCGAAAATTACCAATCCGTTTCATTATTGCGTGGCTGCCGTTTTTTCTGGCCGGACACGTTGCGTTGGGGGACGAACCCGCGCCGCAAGTTAAGGAAATCATCCTCGTGTTCAAGACGCATTTCGACATCGGCTACACGAAATTGGCTTCCGAGGTGGTGGAAAGCTACCGGACAACGATGATCGATCAGGCATTGGATGTTGTCGATGCGGCGGAAAATCTGCCGGAGGAGAAAAAGTTCATCTGGACCGTTCCCGGCTGGCCGATGGCGAAAATTCTGGAAAACCAGACGTCGGAACGAGCCGCACGGCTCGATAAGGCGATTCGCGACGGACGCTTTGCCGTTCATGCCCTGCCGTTTACGACGCATACGGAAACGCTCGTCGAAGAGGATTTGGTGCGGGGTTTGCGGTTTTCGAGCAATTTCGCACGGCAGTTCGGGCTGGAGCTTCCCACCGATGCCAAAATGACCGATGTGCCGTGCCACAGTTGGTTTTTGCCGACGCTGCTGGCGCATTCGGGCGTCACGTTCATGCACGAGGGCACCAATTCGGGTAGTGGCGACCCTGACGTGCCACTACTGCATTTTCGCGAAGGCCCCGACGGTTCCCGCGTTCTCACGATGCACGTCAACGGGTACGGCAGCGGAATTGACCCGCCGCAGGATTGGCCGTATCAAACCTGGCTCGGCCTGATTCATACCGGCGACAATCACGGTCCGCCGCGAGCGGAGGAGGTCGAACAACTTTTCCAACAATGCGCCGAACGTTACCCCGGCGTCCGGGTGCGCATCGGGCGGCTGTCCGATTTCGGCAACGCGATCCTCGAAAAAGAAGACCTGTCGAAAATCCCCGTCGTGCGCGGCGACATGCCCGATACGTGGATACACGGGCCCATGTGCGACCCGCAAGGTCAGGCACTCGCACGTGCCGTGCATGAACAGCTCACCTCGACCGAAATTCTCGCAACACTGCATCGGATTCACGGGGGAAAATCAGGGATGTTTCCGAACGCCCATGAGATTGCCGAAGCAAGGGAACAGTCGCTGTTGTACGGCGAACACACCTGGGGTGCCGCACTGTATTGGATATGCAATTACGGCGGTGGACAAACGTTACCGTTTGGCGACGCCTGGCAGCAACTCTGGCAATCACAAAATTTCAGTGAATCGCAAAAACGCGCCATGCAGTCGTGGGAAGACCACACGGATTATATCCGTAATGCGGCAAAGGGGATTGGTACAAAAACCACCATATTTCCTCCCACGCAAAGGGATGTTGCCGTTTTCAACCCACTCTCTTGGGATGTGATGACTGATACCGGTGAAACCGTCTTGCCTGGTCAAGTTTTGAAGCCCAAACAGGTGAAAGAGATATTTGGGGAAATCGATGGAAGACTAAATCCACGGACCATCGAATCGCCGTTTTTCCGCCTGACCGTTGACAATGCAACGGGAAAAATCACATCACTGTACGACTTGAAGAATCACCGTGAACTGATTCGTCAAGAAGATGCAGAGCCGCTTGGTTTTCTCTATCAACGGGCAAGTGCCGAAATGTGCAATGCTTTCATGAACGATTACTGCATCTCGTTTCCCAGTTGGATACTTAGCCAATTCAACAAGCAGGGGCTTCCGAGCGATGTTCCCGAACAACGTTTTGTCATGGAAAAAGCAAGAAAGTGTATTTATTTCAGGAGTACAGACAGCGGTGTTGGGATGCAAATTCATTACGGCAGTTATTGACGATTATGGCAAGAAAGACGATATGCCGTTTTCAGAATTAATCCTGGACATTACACTTTCCATGCACCGACCTGAAGTCAGGTTCCGATTTTTTGGTCGCGACAAAACGCCCGACACCTGGCCGGAGGCAGGATATTTTTGTTTTCCGCTGAATATCGATTCGCCGCAGTTCCGGCTGGGACGGCTCGGCGGAATCGTTGATCCGGCACGCGACATCGTACCCGGCAGCAACCGGCATTTGCAGTGGCTGCGGACCGGTATTGCCGTGTTCGGGGACGATGGTTATGGCGTCGGCATCTGCCCGTTGGACTCGCCGCTCGTTTCGCTCGGCGAACCGGGTTGCTGGAAATTCTCGAAAGATTACGTTCCGACGCAGGCGAATCTATATTTCAACCTGTTCAACAACCAATGGACGACGAATTTCCGCTTGTGGAACCAGGGGGACATCAACGCTTCCTTTGTGCTGTGGACCTTCGACGAATATGACAATGAAAGTTCGCTCATCACGCCGTCGCTGGAAACGCTGGCCATCAATTTTCCGCCGTCCGGGCTTCAGACTTCAGACTTCGGGCTTCAGACATCAACCACAAATACCGAAACCGGAAGCTTGAAGCCTTTAACCGGAGTTCGGACAAACCGCAAGGGGATGTGCATCACGTCGTTCGGCGACGACCCCGATACGGGCAAGCTGATGCTCCGCATTTGGGAAATGGCCGGTCTGGGACACGACAACCCGACGGTCGAAGTGACGCTACCCCCGGCATTGAAGGCTCAATCGGTCATTCCGTGTGACTTGCGGGGCCGCCCGATTGGCACACCCATCCCGGTCACGGACGGCGTGTTTCCTATCGACATCAAACCGTACTCGCCGGTCAATTTGCACATTGACAGCGAGCTCAGAAATAACTGACCCTACCAGGGTATTGATCATCGAATGTTTTTGCACACGGATATATACTGTCGAACGCCATTTGACTGGTATTAATCTGGTATTAATATTGTGACCTTTGTGTTAAAATATTTCAACACAAAGATCACAAAGGAATGCACAAAGTTCACAGACGAAATGCAAAGTCCATGACGTTGTACGGTATACTTCACCTTGCCACGAACTGGTCATTTCGAAGTCGTAAAACGAAAGGATACAGGACTTTTTTTACGATATGAAAAAAGACCAGTTTATTGCATGGTCAGGTATTAAATCCTTCGTGACTTCGTGGTGATCCGGGTAGATATTTTACCCCATCGAATTTCTTTTTATTTTTCCGAAAGTCTAATATTTATTGTATGTTATCACCAACAAAGATTTTTAGTGCAAAATATTCGCTGATATAAGTTTTACGCGGAAAAGCAAGATGTGGTGGCGTAAAGTATATACCCGGACGTAGTGAATACCTCGTCAAATGGTTACCGCTTTTGCTTTTCGTCGAGGCGGAGCGAGCGTCCGAGGACTTCGAGTTCGTTGAGAATTTCGTGGATGCCCTCGATAGAGCGGATAGATTCCTGTGCCATTTGCTTTTCAAAATAGGACGGCACCACCCCCCGAAGCACGACGCAACCCTCTTTGGTTTCACAAGACAAGGACGCGAAATCGAGGTAGGGATTTTTCCGAAGTGCGCTGGTGACTTGCCCAAAAAGTATGGAATCCATGATGTGTCCCTTATCGGATTGACGGTCTCATTGACAAAAAGTAATGGTTTCCCGATTGTTTTCTTTTTTAAGATAGCATGGTTTCATGGCAAGCCCTGAAAAAACGGGGATTTTTGGCATTTTTTTTCGACGCACATCAGATCATCACAAAATTTGTCTGAACCCCGCCACGCAAGCATCACCGGGAATCATTTTCGTCTTTACAAACCTGGGTGGTTTTTGTTATGATACCGGGTTGAATTGGGGGACACAGGAAGCAGGTGTCACCGGAGATCGGTTTTGTCGTTAGGGAAATAGAAGGTGTAAAAAAATGTCGAAAGCTTCGCAAAGATTGTTGCAACTCGTGATATTGATTGTCCTTGTGTGTTTCGTGGGTTGCCCGAAGGAAGCGAATTCCAACAAAGAAAAAACGTCTGATAATCAAAGACCGCCCGTCACAGGCGAAGGCGAAAAGCCGGTCGCGGGTTCACAACTTCAGTCGCCCCAGGCAGGTTCAACGGGGGAAACGCCAAACGAATCCTCAAATATTATGGAAAATATTGACCTTGACGGGCTTTCGAGGCTGGTGCCGCGTTTTGACTCCGACGCAAGCGTCATCCTTGCGGACATGGTCAAAACTTACCATGAAGCGAACAGTTACGGCGATCTTGGATTCGTGGAATTCAAGTACGAACTTCCGGACGGAACGCTGAAGACGGAGATTCGGAACTGCACTTTTGCGTATCAAAAACCAAATAAAGTGCGAATGGAATTGCATCGCGGCCAACTGGTCAGCGACGGGACGCTCTTTTCTGCACAAGCGGCTGATAATTCATCACTCATCGGCCAGATCATTCAGAAACGGGCACCGGAACAGATTGGAATCAAAGATTTATACAACGATTATCTTTTAACCCAGCTCATGGACTTGGGGGTGCCTCCGGAAGTTCTCTTTATTCCGCCGCAAATTGTCCTTCTTTTTGCCCGGGACCCGTTACAAACGCTTGTCCCTGAAGGTGCCGATGTTCGGATAGGCTTGCCGGATTACATCCTTTCCGGGGACAAACAGATCGCTTATCCCTGCGACAAAATCGTAGTCGATGACAAACTGACCGGACAACGGACGTATTGGATCGAAAGGGACACCAATATCCTGATGCGGATGGAATTTGACGTCACCCGAATCCGCGACACGGAGGTGAAGCCCGTTTCCATCAAAATCGAGTTGCAGGACGCCATCATTGATCCCGAGCTTCCCTCAGAGGCTTTTATGATGCAAAAGCTGGGAACCAGTGTAGCGGTCACGGAGCTGATGCGGCCTGACCTGATGGTGCTGGGTAAAACGCCCGACGGGACAGTTTGCACGGACGAAAAAAGCGAACAGGTTGCTTT
>WRMR01000268.1 GCA_009776995.1 Planctomycetaceae bacterium
AAGCCAACCGACATCTTTTCAGAACAGGGGATCACATTCGACGACATCTTGCTCGAACCGCAATACAGCGACGTCATTCCGTCGCAGGTGGACGTTAGCACGAATCTGACAAAACGCATCCAGCTGACGATTCCCATCCTCAGTGCCCCGATGGACACCGTGACCGAGAAGGAAATGGCCATTGCCCTCGCCCGCGAAGGCGGACTCGGCATCATTCACAAGAATATGAGCATCGACCTGCAAGCCGAAGAGGTTGCCCAGGTGAAACGCAGTGCCAACGGCATCATTCGCGAACCGGCCACGTTGCCGCCAAACGCCCGGCTGAACGACGCCCGCGCGATCATGGAACAGCAGAACGTTTCCGGCGTCCCGATTGTCGAAAATGACGGGAAACTCGTCGGCATCATCACGCGGCGCGACCTGCGGTTTCAGGAAAACTGGGAACAGCCGGTCTCTGAAGTCATGACTGCGGGAGACCTCGTGACCGCAACGGGTGAAATCACGCTTGCCCAGGCGGAAACCATTCTCATGGACAAAAAGGTCGAAAAGCTGTTGCTCGTGGACGATCAACAGCATCTCACGGGTTTGATCACGATCAAGGACATCGACATGATGCGTCGTTACCCGAACGCCTGCAAGGACAGCCTCGGACGTTTGCGGGTCGGTGCCGGAGTCGGCGTGTTCGATTACGAGCGTGCCGAACGTCTCATCGCGGGGGGAGTCGATGTTTTGACGGTTGACAGTGCCCACGGCCACTCGTCGAATGTGATTGAAACGGTGCGTGAGATCAAAAAATGCTGGGACATTGACGTCATCGCAGGAAATATTGCGACGGAAGAAGGCTGCCTGGCACTGATACGTGCAGGAGCCGACGCGGTGAAAGTCGGCATCGGGCCGGGTTCGATTTGCACGACCCGGGTTGTTTCCGGCGTCGGTGTGCCGCAAATCACCGCCATCCACCGTGCCGCAACGGTTGCCCGGGGAACCGATGTTTCAATTATCGCCGACGGCGGTGTCCGGTACTCCGGCGATATTACCAAAGCACTTGCCGCCGGAGGGCATGTCGTCATGCTCGGCGGACTGCTTGCCGGACTCGACGAAGCACCGGGCGAACTGATTTTGTATCAGGGCCGCACGTTCAAATCGTATCGCGGCATGGGGTCGATGGGAGCGATGGTCAAAGGTTCCAGCGACCGTTACCGCCAGGCAAACGAGGCCAAGCCGGATAAACTCGTCCCCGAAGGTGTTGAAGGCCGCGTGCATTATCGCGGGCCGCTGGGACCGTACATGTACCAGTTGATCGGCGGTTTGCGGGCCGGCATGGGGTACTGCGGAACGCATGACATTGAATCATTGCGGACAAACGCCCGGTTCATTCGCGTCTCGGCGGCCAGCATCCGCGAAGGGCACCCGCATGATATTTCGATCACGCAGGAAGCCCCGAATTACAGTGCCGACATCAATACGACCCGATCCGATTAGTTTAGCCCCACGTCTTGGGAATCGCGCAAAAATAACGTGAACATTTCAATCAGAGCAACAAGAGTAATCGAGCGGAATGACCGCTATGTGACCATCGCAGCTCTGATGGATCGAACAGTTAATTTTGCTGTGAGTCCTTAAACGCGGGCAGTCAAGGTGAAACATGATACGTGAAATTGATGTTGCCCGGATTACTGAAACGGTGGCCGATTTGTGCATTCGGGCGAATGTCCTTTTGAACGACGACATTGCCAGCGCGTTGCGGCGTGGTGTTGCGGACGAAGAAAAATCGCTGGCCCGGGACGTGCTGAACATCCTGCTCGACAACGCGGACGTTGCCCGGCAGGACTCGTTGCCCATCTGCCAGGACACCGGTATGGCGGTCGTGTTCATCGAACTTGGTCAGGATGCCCATTTGACCGGCGGGACGCTGGAAGAGGCGATCAACGCCGGGGTGGCCGCTGGTTATGAGCGAGGCTGTTTACGCAAGTCCGTCGTGCACGACCCAATCAACCGGATCAACACGGGCGACAACACGCCGGCGGTGGTGCATGTCCGTATTGTGCCGGGCAACCAATTGAAAATCACCGTTGCGCCGAAGGGATTCGGCAGCGAGAACATGAGCCGGTTGGTCATGCTGAAACCTTCGGACGGCCTGGCCGGGGTCAAACGGGTCGTCTTGGAAACCGTGCAGTCCGCCGGGCCGAACCCCTGTCCGCCGATGATCGTCGGCGTGGGCGTCGGCGGAACGATGGAAAAGGCGGCACTCATCGCCAAGGAAGCCCTGTTGCGGCCCGTCAGACATGCCAACCCTGACCCGTTTTGGGCCGGGGTCGAAACCGAACTGCTCGCCGAAGTCAACCGCCTTGACGTCGGCCCGGCGGGATTCGGCGGCCGCACCACTGCACTGGCCGTTCACATCAACGTTTACCCGACGCACATTGCCGGTCTGCCCGTCGCGGTCAACATCGGCTGCCATGTTACCCGACATGCTGAAGCGGTGGTAAGTGAAGATACCACACAACGCCAACAAAGTGAAGTTTTCAAACAGCAGTCCGGAGCATAAGCGACGGGTTTTTCGGGCGCGGTACCGCTGAACCGGTCACTTGCGTTCCCGGATGCCATTGCATGGACTACGAAAGCACGAAATCCCGCTTGTCGAAATCGAACTTGACGACCTTGCTTTCCCGGTGCGAGATGATGCCCATCGAAAGCGGTGCCTGGACTTTGACGGCCAAATCAATGGAACAGTATGGCTGTTCCCGCGTTTTCACGCAGTCAAGCAGGTTTTTCCAAAGCCGTCCGACGTCTCCCATGCCACTCCAGGGTAACACGATTTCGTCCCCTTGATTCGGGACGATGCGGATACCCGGTGAGTTGGCCTGTTCAATGTGCTTCCAGAGAATGACCCCTTCGGTCCCGCGAATCAGCGTGTCGATACCTGTATGGTGCGAAAGCGAGTTGAGCATGACCACGCTCGGACCGTCTTTGTAGTCGGCGATAATGTTACACTGATCGGGGACTTCGCGGTTGTACTGGAAGGTTCCGCCGCCACCGAAAACACGTTCCGGGAAGTCAAGGCCGAGGATACAAAACGCCGGGGTGTAAGTGTGAACCAAAAGATCGGTCGAGGGACCGCCGGCATAGTCCCACCACAAACGCCATTGGAAAAAACGCTCGACGCTGAACTCGACCTTCGGGGAATCGCCGAGAAAACGATTCCAGTCAAGATCGGGACCGGGTTTGGCATTCGGATCGGGGATATGCATCCGTTCCCCCCAGTCGCCGCGCCGAAAATATCCGCATTGGGCATGGACCGGCTTCCCGATGACGCCGTCTTTGATCATCTGTCGCACTTTGGCGTAATTGTCGTCGGCCATGTATTGCGTTCCAACCTGGACGAGCCGCTTGTTCTTGTCAGCGGCCTCCTGCATTTTCTTGGCAAGTCCGAACTGATTCCAATGGGTCAGTGGTTTCTCGCAAAAAACGTCTTTCCCGGCATTGAGTGCGTCGATTGTTTGCGGGGCATGATGCGCGTCAGGCGAAGCGATGCAAACCAAATCGACGTTTTTATCCTGCAAAAGCTCTTCGTGAGCCATGTACATTTTGGCGTCACCCGTTGCACGGGACGCCGCTTCGAGCCGGGGACGGTAAACATCGCAAACCGCCACAGGCTGTGTGACACCCTGTTCTTTGTACTGGTTGATCGTATTGATGTGCGCACCGCAACGGCCGCCGGTCCCGATGAATCCGACGCCGATACGGTCATTTGCACCCTGGGCACTTGCCGGAATGACGGACACTTGCGGAACCGCAAACGCGGCGGCAACAACACCGGACGTTTTCAAAAAAGACCGGCGCGAGGTGACAATGGTTCTCTCATTCTTGTTCATGGGAAATCTCCTGGAAAGGTGGGGTAATGAATCAGCAAAACATGGGATGTAACAAATCCTGGAGCAAACAACAGAACACTCACCGCAATTATTGCACAGATTTAACCGAAAAACAATGGCAAGTCATCAAAAAAGGATTCCCCGACAGAACATAAGGACAGGTAGCCGTTTTCGGCAGCTGTTTTTCACCACGAAGGCATGAAAAGGATAATAAGGATAATGCAGAGTGCAAAATGAAGAAGGCAGAATGATCTTGTGGTCTTCTATCGATGTGGAAAAGCATTCTGCACTCTGCACTCTCTTCACTGTTCCATTGCTTTGCGGGCGAGTCGTCGTCCTGCATTGAAACAGGCCTGGTGAACATCTTGCGTTGCCCGCCAGCTCGCCCGGGCTTTCTCATCGACGTGTCCCCAATTCATTTCTTCGAACCCCTTGGCGTTCTGTTCCCCCCCGCCGATGCTCCAACCGCTTGAACCGAACGCAAAAGCGGGTTTTTTCACGCAACGGTACAACCCCTTGATGTACGTCAAAGCCGAGGCCATCGCGGGCATCATCTGGCCGTTGAGCGTTGCCGAGCCAAACGCGACCGCTGACGCGTCGAGCATTTCGGTCGCAATGCGCGTCAGGGTGTTCCGTCGTGCGTGCAGGAGCTGCACGTTGACCGCCTGCGAAACGGCGTTGGCACCTGCGAGAATCGAATCGGCCATTTGCGCAGTACTCTCCCACATGGAATCGAACAAAACCACGATTTTCGGTACACAGTGTCCCGAAGCCCAGGCGAAGTACGCTTCCAATATCGCCGGGAGATTCTTGCGCCAGATCAGACCGTGACTCGGTGCAATCATCTGAATATCAAGCTGGGATGCCGCTTCGAGCGTTTTCAGCACCTGCCGGCTGTAGGGCGCAACGATGTTCGCGTAATACGATTTCGCTTCAAGTAAAATGTCGTGCAGGTTCCACTGGTCATCGAAGCGGACGGACGAGGCCAGATGTTGCCCGAACGCGTCATTGGAAAACAGTAGCTTTTCTTCCGGGATATAAGTGACCATCGAATCCGGCCAATGCACCATCGGCGTGTCAAGGAAGTGCAAGGTCCGTCGTCCCAACCGGAGGGTTTCCCCCGGCGTGAGGATTTTGATCTTCCATGCGGAAATATCGAAATAACCGGCTAAAATGTCGCGGCATTTTGCGTTGCAGACCAGCGTTGCGTTCGGGAGTGCCTTGATAACGGCGGGCATGGCACCGGCATGATCGGCCTCCGCGTGGTTACAAATAACATAATCAACCCGGTCGGGCGACACGAGTTCCCGGACGTTTGTCAGCAACTGCGGGGCGTATCCCCCCTTGACCGTGTCAATGAGTGCAATTTTTTCGTCCTGAACGAGATAGCTGTTGTAGGTCGCGCCATGTCGGGTGTCAAAACTGTGAAAATCGCGAACGCTCCAGTCAACATACCCGACCCAGTTGATCCCGGACTTGAGCTCCGTGTGCATGTGAAATCCCTTGCTTTTTTGATAAAGTAAAGTATGGATGTGCAAGTTATTGTTTTCGGCGTTTCCTGTTATTATACCATTGTCTGTGGAAATGGAAACCATGCCGATTGCCATGACGTGGTCAGGGGTGTAGAATGGGTGTAGAACCTTGATTTTCCATTGTTACCGCCAACAAACCGAAACAGGTGACGCCATGATCAGTGTCAACGAGCTTGCCGGGTGGTGCCGGCGTGCGGCGATTATGCTCAACGCCGGGTTGGATGTCGTGACCGTGCTGGAACGCGAGTCGGGCAAATACGCGCACCGCAGGGAATTTGTGCCGCCGGGAGTGTCGGGCGGCGTACTTGCGGCTCCGCCGATTCAGGCACCGCCTGTGCAGGATGCCGGCAACGACTTCGACGAGTCGGACCCGCACGATTATCGTGATCGTATCCGTAGGCGCGCGGCAGCCTGGCAGGAGCAGATGGCCCAACGTCCGCGCAAGCCGACGATTTTTTTGCATTCCAACATGCACAAAATTTGCGGTTATGCCCAGGGCCGCGTTCGCGAGGGAGCGACGCTGTACGAAGCCTTCTCCGAGGTCGGCGGGCATTTCCCGAAACTGTTCGTTCCCATGATCGCCGTGGCCGAGCGTTCCGGATCATTGGGTGAAACCTTCGCCGAACTGGCCCGTTACTACGAATATCAGCTCAAACTCAAACGCGAGTTCTGGCAAATGATGATTTACCCGATTTTCCAATTGGCGGCGGTTCTTGTTGTCATGTGCCTCTACATCCTCATCAGGGGTTTTTTGGGGGCTTCCGTTGTCCTCTTTGGCATGGAGTTCATGGGGGTTCCGGGAGTATTGAAATTTCTGTTTCTGTTCGGCTGTTTCGCAGGGACTCTTGCCGCTGCATATTATGTGTTCAAGCATTACGTCTCCGCAGGGAACAACATTTTGCATTTTGCTCTGAACGTCATTCCTAAGATCGGCACGGCGATGCGCTGTTTTGCGATGGCACGTTTCACCTGGGCATTGCAGTTCACGACGAAAACCAGCATGGACGTCAACGAGGCCGTGATACTCGGTTTCGATGTGGCGGCTTATGCGCCGATCAACACGCACCTGAACAAGATACTCCAGCAACTGGAACACGGCGTCAGTCTTTACGAGGCGTTTTCCAACACGCACGGGTTTCCGCACGAGTTCCTCATGTACCTGCAAACCGGCGAACAGTCGGGCGAACTGCCCGAGACGCTGGCCAAACTCTCCGACGAATACACCGAGCAGACCAAGGTTCACATGAAGCAAATTTCCGTCGCGTGTTATTTTGCCGTGTTCTTCTTCGTGGCCGGCGTCGTCATTTCGTTCATTATTGAGATGTACAGAACATTGTACATCGGGCCGATGAACGAACTCATCAACAACCCGATGGGGTTATTTTGGCCGTTTTAATGCGACGCAACAATGGCAGGGCGGTCACCGTCGTGCGGTGATGGGATGGGTACTTCCCGAGGAAGCCCCGGAATGACTTTGTAACAAGAGAGAAACATACCATGAATCAAGTTCTGTTTTACAAAAGCCTTTGGGTGTCCCTTGTTCTTTTGCTTGCCGGATGGTGTGCGGTGTGTGCGTCTGCCGGCCGGGCAGAAACGTTTTCTCCCGTCGTATTCAAAGCGGGCGAGGAGTGTAAATGGGTTTCATCGGCTTGCGCCGGGCTT
>WRMR01000269.1 GCA_009776995.1 Planctomycetaceae bacterium
AGCGGCTTGACGATGTCCGACGACGGAGGCTTCGACGAGTTGGACGAATTCTTCCTGGCGGCGGCAAGCTCGCTTTCGAGCTGGAGGATACGTGCTTTGAGCGTCACGATCTCCTCCCAAGCCGATTGGAGTAAAGTTTCGAGTTCAGCAATCCGTTTGTCTTTGGCATCCATGAAACAAATGGTACATCATTTGCAGAATTGCTACAACACCAGTTTGTCAATTTTCACCACTGAACAACGTGAACGGGTACCAAAAACCAAGGCGGAACGATTCAGGTTATCCATCTTTTCCGGGGCTTCGAAAGGCACACGGGCATCAACCACTCCGAGGATTCGTGCGAGTTCCTTGCGATTCACTTCAATCGACTCTTCGCAGGCTGTCACGGACGACAGGTCGCGATGCCAAAACGACTCCTGCCGTCTGACGGTTTCAAGCGTTTCGTCCAGAAAAAATGCGTCTGCGGCATCAACGAGTTTTTCGACGATATCACCGTCCCAGTCGAGTTTTGCCGTGCCGGGCAGAGGAGAGCCAGGCGATATTTTGATTTCCGACGGTTGTTGTGCAAATGCGGCCACGGAAAACATCACGATCATCACGCTGAGAAGACGGGGCATGGGAAATCCTTTCATTGAATTTCAAGAGGCTGTTCGGAAAATGGAAGTTCTCAGGGCATACTTAACAAACACTTATCCGAATTGGCATGGATCATCAAACGCTTTTTGCACACAGATAGCACCGGTGAAACAGGATTTTCACAAATTTATCCGTGCCGATCAGTTCGATCTGTGTTACCCGTGTGCCTTGACTTTTCCGACAAGTGATTTTTGAACACGCCCCAAGCTCCCGTCGCACCTTCTCAAACGTTTTCCGGGACTTCATACGGTTTCCTGTATTCCCGTTTGAAGAACTTCATCGCTTCGGGATCACCAACAATGGTTTCGTCCTGTTGATTGATTATCAGCTTTTTCCCGCCGGTGCGGTGACTGATGATGGCATAATGAATCAGCAACGTGCTGCGATGCCCCAGTTCGATATCCGCGTTGGGCAATTCCCGGCTTCGGATGCACTGGAGAAAATTCTCCTTGTGTTCCGGGTCGGGAAAACGACCGTACATCGAATCAACGACTTGCGGTTTCCGGCTTTGGGGACGGACATAGACTTCCCATCCGCCGCCGTGGCGTCCCAGCATCATCAGCCCTTTTGTTCCGTAAATTTCAATGCGCGTGGCACAATGCTGCCAGTAGGGAAACATGTCGCTTTCGCGCACTTCCGGATCGATTTTCAGCATATAAGGCGTAACCGATGAAAATTCCAGCGTCATCATCATGTCGCCATAGTCACACAGCGTGGTAAAGGTTTCCGGGGCTTCCGCCATGCCGTCCGTGTCGTTCCTGAATCCGAACGTATAAACGGAATTGGGCAGATCTTTGCCAATAACCATGCGTGCCAAATCAGTTTGATGCACGCCGTCATTGATCATGTCCCCGGACGAATACTCGTATATGTCGTGCCATGCGGCAAGATAAGCAGGGCTGTATTTTTTCTCACGCGCCGGACCATTCCACTTATCCCAGTCGAAGTTCGCCGGAGGTGTGGTTTCCGGCGACCATTTCGGGTTGCCTGTCCCTTTCACGTTGAACACTTTGCACAAATGAATCGCCCCGAGTTTTCCCGAAGCGATGTACTCTCTTGCCGCCATACAGTATGGGGCACTGCGGCATTGTGTGCCGTGCTGGACGATACGCTTGTATTTCCTCGCGGCTTCGACCATTTTTTGACCTTCCCATGCCGAATGCGAAGCGGGTTTTTCCGTATAAACATCTTTTCCGGCCTGACATGCCAGAATACAACCCAACGCGTGCCAGTGATCCGGTGTTGCGCAAACAACGGCATCCACAGCGGGGTCGTCAAGAACGGTGCGCAAATCCTGCGAGACCTTCGGCGTTTGATTGAGCGGCGATTGCTTGACAATGCCGGCCGCCCGTTCCGAGCGATCAAGGAAAGGGTCGCAACAGTGCAACACGTTCACGTCGTCCCGTTTCAAAAAATCCCCAAGCAGTTGGGTGCCTCTTCCCCCGCAACCGATGAAGCCGAGATTAACTTTGTTGTTGGCCTGCGCTCCGATGACGGAAGCCTGAGTTTTCAAAACCGTAACGCCCGCGCCGATTCCCAACGCGGTTTGTTTCATAAAATGACGTCGATTCATAATTGGTTCTCCAGGAAGTGAATGGGGCTGTGATATCATGCCCTTGACGGTTTGCGTTGAAAAAACATCAAACATGATTAATCACCGTTTTACATGACCTGACCGGTTTTCGCAATGAGTCTCCCGCCAGAAACAAAAAAACGGCTTTCCAAGTGGCACTGTTGCCTGTTGATTTTTTTGTGAATACTCAGGCAGTCCGAGTTTTGTGAAGCGGTTGAGGATTTTGCATCTTATTCTGGCTTCGGTTTTTTGATTGGACGGCAACCGGTTTTTCAAATGACCACCAAAGCACACCTCTTACCGACATACACAAACCGGTGCCATAAGGCGTGTCCGACGCGTCAACAACATGACCGCCTTCTGCGCTATTCTCTATACGGAAACCAAAGGAGAGCATACTGGAATTTGCCAACTTGAACTGCCAGAATATTTTACTACACCCGCATAATTCCCACACTTGACAAACAAAATCGTCTGCTGTACCATCAAATTGTGTGCCGGTTTCATGCAGAGCGTTTTTCCGGCTGATTTGTCTCACCCTTCACAACAGAAAGAATTCCATGACACAGTCACGTCGTACATTCCTGAAAAAATCCGCAGCACTGGCCGGACTTGCATCGGCGTTTGCCATTTCGGGCACGCGGGCGTCGGGGCAGATTACCGGGGCCAACGACCGGTTGCGCGTCGGCGTGGTCGGTATCAACGGTCGCGGGCAGTCGCACATTTCGGAATTTGCCTCCATGTCGAACGTCGAGGTTGCATACCTGATTGACGTTGATTCCCGGCTGTTTGCCGCACATGCCGACCGGATTGAAAAGGATCGCGGTTACAAACCAAACACCGTGCAAGACCTCCGCCTGGCTCTTGACGACAAGAACCTGGACGCGATCTCGGTGGCAACCTGTAACCACACGCACTCTCTCAACACGATTTGGGCAGTCCAGGCCGGGAAGGACGTTTATGTCGAAAAACCCTGCTCGCACAACGTCTTTGAGGGGCGCAAGTGCATCGAGGCGGCGGAAAAATACAAGCGCATCGTGCAACACGGCACGCAAAGCCGGCTTTCAACGTCGCGCTTGCGTATGGTCGAGGCGGCCAGGTCGGGCAAATACGGTACGCTGAAAATTGCGAAAGGCTACTGTTGCAAGCCGCGCTGGACCATCAGCTACAAACCCATTGAAACGCCGCCGGATACGCTGGCGTGGGATATTTGGCTCGGCCCGGCACCGATGCAACCCTTCCACCGGAACTTGGTGCATTACAACTGGCACTGGTTCTGGGATACCGGCAACGGCGACGCGGGCAATCAGGGCGTTCACGAATACGACCTCTGCCGCTGGATGACCGGCAAAACACTGCCGAACAGCGTGCTGTCGTTCGGAGCCAGGTATGTCAACGAGCCGGACAAGGGTTTCAAAGATCAGGGCGAAACGCCGAACCAGATGCTGACCGTTCACGATTACGGCGATGTGAAAATCCTGTTTGAAACGCGCGGGCTTGTGAAGAAGGACACGCCGTGGGAGGATATTGTCGATGTCGAGCTTTACACCGACCGGGGCGTCATCAAGGGGGATTCGTTCACGCCTTACGATTCCAAGGAAAAGGTCAAGCTGGACGTCGCGGTGGAAAGTCTTGACGGCAACCCGTTCGCGAATTTCGTTGCGGCGGTCCGTGCCAGGGATCGCAGCATGTTGAAGGCCGACATCACCGAAGCGCATCCCTCGTGCGCACTTTTCCACATCGGGAACATTTCCTGGCGGCTCGGCGAAACGGCGTCCGTCGAAAACATCAGAACGGCATTCGGCGACGATCCCATCATTGCGAAAGCGGTCAACGACGTCATCAAAAACACGACCGACGCGCTCCCCGGTCTCACCGACCCGCAGTTCACGCTGGGGCCGAAGCTGGCGTTTGACCCGGCGCGGGAAAAGTTCGTCAACAACCCCGCCGCCGACAAGCTGCTGACCCGCGATTACCGGACACCGTACATCGTGCCGGAGAATGTTTGAGGCAATACAATAAGAGTCATCAAATCAGAGCCGCGACAGTCATGGAGCGGTCTTTTCCAATTCGACCGCTCCGTAACCGTCGCGGCTCTGATCCGGTGGTCATGCCGTGATTGCCCTACTCCCTCATCCCTAATCCCTCACCCCTTCCTTCTGCACATACTTCCCGTTCTCCCAGACCCACGGGACGGGGCTTGGCAACAGATCGTCCGGTGTGATGGTTCCGGCGGCAAGTTGTAACAGCAGTTCGCGGCTTTGGCTGCGGATGCGTTCGCGCTTTTGCGCCAGGTCCAGCGATTCCAACGCGGCCTGTTTCAGGGGTTCGACGTCCGATGTGCTCCACTTTTCCAGCAGTCCGGCGACGCCCGGGATGTCGCGTTTCCGCGTCGCAGTGATGAATCCCATGCAAAGCTGCCATAACTCCGCGTCGTTGATCTCCCCGAACATTTCCACCACGACCGGGTTGACCTTCGAGACAAACCTGGTGCCGAAACGACCGGGAATCAGCTCATGGTACATGCCCGGCAAACGCACTCCGTCGGTGTCGCGCCACTGATCCTGATACGTCATCGTCATATTGATATTCATATTGACACTCATCGGTTGGCTGAACAGAAGCTGTATGGCCATGATCAGAGCGTCTTTCAATTCGGGATCGTTCCAGTAGCGTTGGAGAACATCCCCCGCTTCGGGCGACTCGTCCTCGATCAAGCGCATCAGCGAAACGTTGACCACATCAACACCCTTTTTCAATCCCGTGTCGATGGCGTCGAAATAATCCCCGATCAACTTGTCCGGGTGTTCACGCAGCCAGTCGCAGAGCATGGCCGTCGTGATGAGCGGCGGGTCGTTGTCATCATCGAGTAGCATGATGACCTGCGTCCCCGGAATGAAGATCATCGAGGGGTTGGGCATCGCCATTTGGGTCAAGACGCCGTCCGCACTCTGAAAATTTGCGACCTGAACGGACATGGAGTTATCGCCGAAAATCCTGCTTTTCACGTCGGGCGCGATGCGCAGGGATTGAACCCATTGACGAAGTTCTTTGATCTGCTCCGGAGTGGTTCTCATGCGCGCGGAAACAAACCGCTCCAGCTCATATTCAAAAGTTGCGCCATGCTGGCCGGCAACCAGCCGGGCGATTTCATCGCGAATCAGCGGCTCCAAACGATCCGTGGTGGTATAGGTCAACACCCCGATCTTGCATCTGATTTCGCTGTCACGGTTCATGCGGAAAGACAGCGTCCTGTTGGCCATGAGCGTGTGGAACAAAGGGATCGCCCGATCATCGGGGTTGGTCAACACGGCACTGAGCGTGCAACCGCTCTTCGCGTAGAGCCGCGCGAAATCGTCGAACAACTCCGGGGAATTGAGACTTTCGCCTGCGTACACCAGCGGGGCAAGCCGGTCATCATACCTGAACCAGTTGGTCCGCAACAACTCTTGAACCGGAATCAGCGAGTTTTCCCCCAACTGTTCCAGCGCGTAACCGGCCAACCATCCTTTCGAGAGGTTCACTGTGGATGTATTATCGAATCCAAATTCATCACCGCTAAACGATAGGGCGTTGTCTTTGTTTTCCGCGATGATTTGATTCAACACCCTCCGGCATTCTTCGGCGGACGGATTTTTCTCAAAGCGGTATTTCGCCCGTGCCACACGTTCCATCATCTCTTCATACACATCGCGCTGATTGCTCAGCCCTCCGCCAAAGAGCCATTCATGCGGCAGGGTGCAGACGTATTCCGCCCAGAGAGTTTTTTCCTCTTCGCTCAGTTGGGGCCAGGATGAAGCCAACACGTCCATGACCGCCTGCTTCGCAGGGAAGTGCAAAAGGTTACTTCGCCATTGATAATCATGCACACGGTCAAACCGGTAACGCTCGTCAACCATGTAGGGGTCCCGGTAATTGTCGCAAAAGCAGGCGACCGCGCCCCTGTATTCGACCTTCCACCAGTATTTGCTCGCCGTGTCAAAGCCCAGCGTTGACTTTTTCGCATCGAAAAAGCGGAACTCCTCGTAACGGTCTTGCTCGAATCTGTCCCAGGGATACCAGGTGTAAACCGGGTTGACGAGGTCAACGAACCAGGGCTGCTCAGGCGGTGTCGGCCATTCGGGGACTTTGGCCTTGAGATCGGCCACGGAAATCGACAGGGGAACCTGTCCCAGCAAGACGCCGTTGCAGTAAACATCGGCGCCCGCCGGCATGGTGCGGTCGAAAACGATGAGACGTTTCTCCGGCGCGACGCGAACGTAGTGGTTATCTGCGGTGAAGTAAAGCCCCAGGAGGAAATTGACCGTCAGGAGGATCACCGCCGGTCGCCAGCCGCCTTTCCAGAGAATCAGCGCGAAACATGCCGCCGGGACAAGGACCAGTACCCAGACTGTGAACATTGTCATCGGGATGACGCCGAATACGGCTTTATGGTTCTGCGGGATGCCGAATATCAGGTACAGCAGGAGGAACAAGCCCAGACAGGTCAGGATCATCGGTAAAAAGACCGCCGCCATCATCAGACGCATGAGGAGCGGTTCGGTGGGTTTTTTTGTGTTCGTGTTCATTGGTGATATCCTTTCATTCCGCCCCGTAGGGGCAACGTAGATTAGCCCGGGGCAACGCCCTGGGGAAGCTTGGCGTCGTTCCCCCCGGTTGACACCGGGGGTGAGAGACATTACGTCCTTTCAGGACGATCCGAGCCGCAACGGTTACGGAGCGGTCGAACGGGTTGAGACTCTGTTCCGCTTCGACCGACCGATGACTCTCGCGGCTCTGCTTTGAAACATTCTGCATTCTTCAT
>WRMR01000270.1 GCA_009776995.1 Planctomycetaceae bacterium
CCAGATTCTGGATCGTCCTGCGGTCCACGCCCTCGGTCGTGAAATCCAGTGACCCGTCCAACAGCTTGCGCCCCATGAAGGTGGTCGAGGCCGCGATACGGTCAATCGCTTCCAAAGATGCGTCCACCTGCATCTGGTTCGCTTCGATCATTTCCCGGCTCATCGCCCCGGTGTTGGCCGCTTCGGAAATGAGACCACGAATGTCGTTGAGCAGATTCGAGATTTCGTTCATCGCGCTGTCCGCTGTTGCGATCATCATGTTCGCGCGTTCCGTATTGGTGATCCCCTGCTTGATCCCCGCGATTTCCGAACGCAGCACCTCGCTGGCAATCAAACCGGCCGGATCGTCTTTGCCGCTGTTGATGCGCAAACCCGTACTCAGGCGTTCAAGCGTTGTCCCAAGCGCGGACATGTTTGTTTGCAGGTTCGCTTGTGCGATCATGGACGGCACATTGGTATAAATTCTTGTCACGCAATCATCTCCTTGCCCATACTCCCGAGTCAATGTTTATTGTGATGGAAATCACTGACCTTTGGACGATTCGCCCGATACTGACGGTGGCATTGTTACAGTTTTTTCGATTGATGCCTCGGATATTAATACTGTCCTGCAAATTTTTTCGCTTGTGACGCCAGGTGCAAATATGCGCACTGGACGAAAAAACAGTGGTTTCTCGGATATTATCATCGTAAGGTTGACACCAGGAGTTTTGATATTATTGACGTTTTTGGCAATTCGGTTGGTAACAATCGGTGTTGATATGTCAGTTGTTCCATTTGCGTAAGATAGTGAACATTGTATTGAAATTTGTACAATTTTTCAATGGAAAGTCATGTCATGATGAATAAGGTGTAACGAAACACATGAGATTGAGAAAAATGGGTGCTTTTTGACAGTAAAATGTCGCAATGAAGGAGGGTTTGACTATAATAATGAATGATATGCCTGACGGCAAACGGACTGGAACAATTCACTCCCAACGACCATTTCCAACTCAGAAATGATCGCGAATCGATGCTCAATCGCAATCAAACCGGCTTCCGCTAATGTCTCGTAATTCACATTTTGAAGACAATGGGATAGAAACCAAGCCTCATGGCGCAAGTTGCCCGGAGCGTGGGGATTCTCTCTCTTCTCATTCGTCTCGGCTGTTAAATGACAAAGATTCTCGTTATGACTCTCACGGCTCCTCCGATTCAGAGAAACATGAGCGAATAAGTGGTAATTCAGATCAAACGGTACTATCCTATTCGCCGCCACTCGAAGTTTTGGTTGCCTCGACCATTGAACATCCGGAAAGTGATCTCTATGACACGATTTCTCAGCGTGGAATGCTTCCGCCAGATACCCAACTTGCCCATTTTGTTGTCACTAAATACATCGGCGGCGGTGGCATGGGCCGCGTTTACCTGGGAATTGATCAGGCGCTCGACCGCAAAGTGGCACTCAAGGTTTTGCCGATACAACGGGCTCATGACGGTGCGTCGGTTGCGCGTTTTATGAATGAGGCAAAATCTGCGGCAAGATTAAATCATGAGCATATTGCCCAGGTTTACTTCGCGGGTGAGCAAAACGGTATTCCTTTTATTGCGTTCGAATATGTTCAAGGAACAGATGTTCGTACTTATATCAAAGAACATGGCGTTTTGCCACTTCCGCAAGCCATTAACTATCTTTTGCAGATTTCCCATGCTCTCGCGCATGCTTCGACCCACCAAGTCATTCATCGTGACGTCAAACCGTCGAATATTCTGATTACCCCCAATGGGCGTGCCAAGTTGATTGACATGGGACTTGCCCGCCTTTTGACTCACGCCAATATTGATAACGATTTGACCGCAAGTGGTGTTACACTCGGCACTTTCGATTATATTTCCCCGGAACAGGCACGCGATCCCCGCAACGTTGACACGCGTAGCGATATTTATTCGTTAGGCTGTACGTTTTTCTTTATGCTGACTGGCAGGCCACCGTTTTCCGAAGGGACGGTGTTGCAAAAACTCCTGCAACACCAGGGCGATGAACCCCCTGAAGTGCGGGATTATCAGCCGGATATTCCGCCCCAGGTTTCGCAAATCATTCAAAAAATGATGGCAAAAGACCCCCGTTCCCGCTACCAGTCGGCAGCGGATTTGGTCGATGATTTAACCAATGTCGCCAGAATGATCGGCTTGCGACCAACCAGCACGGGTAGCTTGATCTGGCAATTGCCGCTGAAAGGTCGTTTTCAACCGATTTTGCGACACCTGCCCTGGCTCGTGCCGGTGATTCTGTTCGTGATTCTGGCCATGTTGGTCCAAAGCGGTCTGTTTTTCAGTACGACACTGAAGGAAGTTTCCCCTGATATTAACTTACAGCCGAGTCAACGGGCGACCGAAACCGGACCCTCTCTGCCTCCCGACAACGGCAATGGGAATGGCAGCAACGGGAACGGTGGTCGTGTCAACGCAGATGATCCGGACGTTGCAAAGCGTCCGAATTTGGGGGCTCGCGAAATAAGAGGTACTGCATCGCCATCTTCAGTAACGGAAAATTCCCGGATCACTGCGACGATTCCCTCTCAATCAATCGGTGCCGTCCTGGAGGTTGAACCGGCTTCCGCAAGTGTTCCCACCGCGCCGGGTTTGGCTGCCTCGTATCAGGTGAACCCATCCCCGGTACAAACCAACGGTGGAACTGCCATGTCGTTTTCCGATAGCCAGCCGCCGATGTTACTTATCGTTGACCCAACGGGACAAAAACCAAATTCTTTCAAAACACTGAAGGATGCAGCGAGTGCCGTTGCCGGGGAAGCGACGATTGAATTACATTTTAACGGTTCGGTTGACATAGACCATTTTCGCTTTTCCGAATCGACAACCACGATCAGAAATGGTGTGGGCTATCACCCCAAGATGCTTTTTCAACCGACGACCAGTCTCGGGTTGACCGGTACCTACAGTATGGCCGCGTTGAACAACTCGAACATGATTTTCGAAAACGTCGAGATTGAGATGGAGATTCCCCGGCGTTCTGACGCCGTTGCGAACCGTTGGACCATGTTCGACTTGCATGGGGAAAACACTGTGGAACTTCGCGGCGTGGTTTTAACATTCAACAATGCCCAGCGTGAGCGGGCTTACCAGGAAAAAAACGCCTTTTTTCGCAGTTGTCCGGTTTCATCCACGGCTTCCATTCGTTCCCCGACCACTACAGTGCCCCCCTCTCCCACTGCACCACGAACCAAATTAACACTGACCAACAGCCTGATACGCGGGGAAGCATCCCTGTTGCGCTGCGACAACTCGCGGGCAGCCCATGTTGATTCGGACAATGTTTTGATCGCAATCAATCAACCGGTGTTTTCCCTGCTTGACATCATCCCCTCGGGCATGTCGGACAACATGATTACGACCAGTTTTCGTCATAACACGATCTATGCCCCGTTCATGGTTTCCTGGCAACAGGGAACCCCCGGCGGCAAGCTCGGCCATCCGATCGAATTGCGATTGAGCGATTCCATTGTGCGATTCCACGGAGAATCAGCGGCCATGGCAGAATATGCAGGCAGTATCGCGCTGTCCGATGTGGCGGCATTCTACAGCCCCCGAATTTCAACGCATACGTTTTACCAAAATTTTACCCGTGAGTGGGTGATTCGGACGTCGCATCCGGGTGGTTCGCCGCGTGAGGAACCCCCCGCAGAGCCGCTCGAGTTACAGCAACGATTTTTCAAAACCGTCGTGTGGAAATATTACACTTATACTGATGGTATCCCCGTATACAATCTAAGGAAAGATCATTTCCTGCTCAATGAAAATGCAAGTCATAACAATGCGCTGAAATCCGATTTGGACGGGCGGTATGCCGGCATCATCCCGGAAAACATCCCCGATGCCTACTGAAAGCAATCGTGCCCGTTTTCAAGATGGAAGTCTGACTCTATATCACCATGACATTTTTACAACTGGCCCAAAAACGATTTTTAATTTTCGGCGTGGCCAACAGGAAGAGCATTGCCTGGCACATTGCCCGAATGCTCCGCGAAGAACAGGCCGAAACGGTGTTCGTCGTGCGCGATGAAAAGACCGCCGATCAAGTCGGCAAACTGTTCGCGGAAGCGGGTGTTTTTGTGTGCGATGTCGAACAGGACGAACAAATCACCCGGTTGCGGGCCGAAATTGGCGAAAAGTATGACCGTTTCGACGGCCTGGTGCATTCGATCGCATTCGCCGATTTCAGCAATGGCCTGCGTCCGTTTCATGAAACCGGCAAGAAAGCGTTTTTACAGGCGGTCGATATTTCCTGTTTTTCACTCGTGTCGATCAGTCGCGCGTTTGCCGGCCTGCTCGACAAGGACGCTTCAGTGGTCACGATCTCGATTTCCACCACGAGCATGGCCAGTGAGAATTACGGTTACATGGCTCCCATCAAGGCCGCGCTTGACTCGACGGTCATTTTTCTGGCCAAGTCGTTCAGCCATTTCTCGAACGTACGCTTCAACGCGGTGGCTCCAAGCTTATTGAAAACGTCGGCCTCTGCAGGCATTCCGGGGTACCTTGATTCATACCTTTTCGCCGAACAGGTTATCCCGCGCAAATCGGCTCTGACGACGGAAGAAGCGGCGGCGGCGGCGGTGTTTCTGCTCAGCCCGCGTTCGAGCGGCATCAACGCCCAAAAGATCATCGTCGACGCCGGCATGTCGATTAATTATTTTGATAAGGATATCATCGGCAAAGTGGTCAGGTAATATCCGGCAAAACCGGATTTTGTAAATGGCAACGGGAAGCATAAGCGACCGGATCAAGGTGGATGGCCGATCTCTGATCAGTCACTGTGCTTCGTTCCCGGTTGCCATGGCAAGGTTTATCATATTGGCTTGCCGATTTTTATCGCGTAAAATGCAGGGGATTCAGTGTGACTGAAAGGCTTTGCCAGATAGTCAAAATATAACCTGAAAACAACAAAATTCATGAAAGGAGCTTCATCATGCGACACAATCGATTTATTCTACTGATTACCGCACTCGCCATGATCGGCTTGGCGGCGGTTGCCGGAAATGTTCCGGCGCAAACGACGGACACGGAGTTTCCTCCGTTGTTCCCGTTTGTCATTTCGTTTGACGCACCGGACAACATCACGAACATCTCGAAACAAATGGACGCCCCGGCGGGCAAGGACGGTTTTGTGCGGATCAAGGATGGGCATTTTGCCACGGACAAGGGACCGATCCGCTTTTGGGGAACGAATCTCTGTTTTATGGCGAATTTCCCGGTGAAAGAGCAGGCCGACAAACTCGCCGACCGCTTGGCGCGATTCGGTTACAACTGTGTACGGCTACACCACATGGACACCGGTGGCAATTCCATTGTCAGTGGCCAACAGACGCAAACGGAACTGGACCGACAAAAACTCGACGCACTGGATTACTTGATTGCGGCACTCAAACAACGCGGTATTTACGTCAATATCAACTTGCACGTGGGACGCTGGCTTGATGATCGTGACGGTTTTCCGTTTCGTGAACAGCGGCCCAACTACGACAAGGGTGTCGGGAATTTCGAGCCGCGCATGATCGAATTGCAAAAAAAATACGCCCGTGATTTACTGACACATGTCAACCCCCATACGAAGTTGCCCTATACACAAGACCCCTGTGTGGCAATGGTCGAAATTAGCAATGAGGATTCGATTGTCTCCGAATGGTCAGGTGGTCGCTTGGATTCGTTGCCGGAACCTTACGGCGGATTGCTCCGTAAACTTTGGAACGACTGGCTGCGCGAGAAATACACATCGACGGAACAGTTGCGCGAAGCCTGGAACAGCAAATCCGTCCCATTGGGCGACGAACTCTGTCCCGACCTTAACTTCGACACCGACCGCTCATTGCTGACCCGCCGGTTGACCATGCAAACCGACGGCAAGTCGAAAGCGGAAATGTGGATCGTTGACAAGACGCTGAAACTCAAAGTCACGGAGATGGGGGAAGTCAGTTGGATTCCGCAGGTTTATTACACAAATATCCCGATCAAAAAAGGCGAGCCTTACACGTTGAGCGTGCGGATGCGGGCGGACAAGGAAACGACGGTCGGCACGGGCGTCAGGCGAAACGCCGAACCGTGGGATTATCTCGGCGGTCAACGAAATTTGAGGTTATCGCCGGAATGGGAGACCTTTGAGATGTCGTTTTACGCGTCGGATTCCCATGAGAACTGCCGAATTGACGTCGGCGGTCTTTCGGCGGGCGTGATTTACGAGATCGACAGCATCTCACTTCGTCCCGGCGGAACGTTCGGTTTGAAAACCGATCAAACGCTGGAAGCGGGCAATTTGCCTCTGATTTCGCCCTTTGATTCGGTGGCACTGCCGGTCATGACACGCGATTTCGTCGAATTTTTGTTCCGTATTGAGCAGGATTACTGGGTTGGCATGTACGACTACCTCAAAAATGATCTCAAGGTGCAGTCGCCGGTGACAGGGACGCAAATGAATTACGGTTCGACCTTCGTGCAGACACAGCTTGACTACTGCGACAACCACTCCTATTGGAATCATCCGTCGTTTCCCGGGCGTGACTGGGATATGACGAACTGGTACGTCCGCAATGTCTCGCTGGCCAATTCCGCCGATACGGGGACGCTGCCCCGGCTGGCCGTGGGACGCGTTGTCGGCAAGCCCTACACGGTCAGCGAGTACGACCACCCGTTCCCGAACGAATACAATGCGGAAGGTCAGCCGATGATCGCCGCAATGGGGCGGTTTCAGGACTGGGATGGCGTTTTCCCGTTTGCCTACGCGCATTCGAACAATTTTGAGCCGCAATACGTCACCAGCTTTTTTGATTCGGTCGGCAATGTCGGCCGTCTTGCCCATACGATCGCATGTCACACGATGTTCGTGCGCGGGGACGTTGCAGTTGCTGAAACGCAGTACCAGGCCGGCATGACGCTGCCACAGGAAATCGACATTGTCGCAAAAGCCTGCAGTCCCTGGGCGTCCCGTTGGGTCGGCCCGGCGACCAACGATGTT
>WRMR01000271.1 GCA_009776995.1 Planctomycetaceae bacterium
CCAGCAGATTGACTGCTCCGAAGTCTTGGCGGATGCGTTCGACCATCTGTTCCCGGTCCGAATGCTCTGCGACATTGCAACGATAGTATCGCACTGCCACCTCGTGCAATTCAAGTTCCGCGACCTGCCTGGCAACGTCGCCAGGGGCTTTCGTACCGCACACGGCCAACTGCCAGCCATCGTGGGCCAGTGCCTGAGAAATCCCAAATCCGATTCCGCGAACGCCGCCGGTCACAAGTGCTGTTTTGGATTGTTCTGTCATATTCATGTCTTTTTTCGGCTTTCAGGTTACTGAAAAGGATTCACTCAAAAACAAGTTGCTCAATCGATCAGAGCCGCGACGGTAATGGGAACAAGGAGACTCGCATAAAATTTTACTCCACCCGTGGAATGGGGGAAGGAATGGGGGGCAACATTCGTATTGTGCCCATCATTCCTTCTGAGTACAATGAAGAAGTTGTATTTGGGGATTTTCGTTTTGCCTTCAGAAAAAAGGCATGATTTTGATCTTAAGACCAACGAATGAAACAAGGTTATTGAAATGACTGTCAGACCATTGAGTTCCTGCGTGACACTTTGCGTGTCGATTCTGTTGTTTGTTTCGGCGATTGCGTTTTTGCAGACCGCCAAAGGATTTGCCGATGAGCCGCTTCAGCCGTTTGCGGCAACGACTGTGCCGGAAGCGGTACCGCATTTTCCCGACCGATTACATACGTTCGTTTGGAGAAATTGGAATCTTGTTCCCCTGGAACGGCTGGCACTTGTTTTGCAGACATCTCCCGAAAACGTTGCGCAAATTGCCGATTCGTTGGGACTGCCCGAATATCAAAAACCGGTTTGGGCAACAGAACAGATTTACATTACATTGATTCGGAGAAACTGGCACCTTCTTCCTTATGAGCAGATTCTTGAATTGGTCGAAATGACCCCACAACGTTTGGCGTTTGCCTTGCAGGAGGATGATTTTCTCTGGGTCAAACTCGGTACGGTCAAACCGAAATGCGAACCTTTGTACTATCAAGCCCCGAATGCCGCCGCCAGGAAACGTGCCGAAGCCATCAGGGAAATACTTCATAAAACCGTCGGCACCCCGCTTGTCGGGAAAGACGTCGCCCCGCGATTTGCCTTTATTGAAGACTTGAAAACGGCTCAAAACTATTCGGTCACGCCGCCATCCGGTTCGAAATCACTCCGTTATATCTACTCGTATTTTGCGTTGTACGGCGACCCTCTTTCCAGTGATGACGCGGAGGTTTTTCCAGATGGTCTTCTTGAAAAATTGAGTCGTTTGGATGTCAACGGCGTCTGGCTGCATACCGTTCTTCGGGAAATGGCTCCCGGCGGAGAAAAGTTTCCCGAATTTGGTCACGGATGCGAAAAACGCATGGAAAACCTCCGAAAACTGGTCGAGCGGGCCAAACGCTACCATATCGACATTTATCTCTATATGAATGAGCCGCGCACGATGCCAAACGCCTTTTTTCAGAGATCGGATATTCCGGGTCGGGACAAGACCGCCGGCGTGCCTGTCGGCAACTATACCGCTCTTTGTATCTCGAATCCCGACGTGCAAAACTGGATCAAGGATTCCCTGACCTATATCTTCACCGAAGTTCCGTCTCTTGGCGGCGTTTTTACGATCAGCGGTTCGGAAAATCATACGCATTGCAATTCCCACGGTGCCTGGCAAAATTGCCCGCAATGCAAATCCAAAACCGGGGCAGAAGTGACAGCCCTTGCCAATGCCCTGGTGGAAGAAGGAGTTCATCGTGCCGCGCCGGATGCAAAAGTCATTGTTTGGGATTGGGGCTGGAACGGTCATGGAATCGCAACCGATGTGATTGAAAAATTACCTGCCAATATTTGGCTTCAATCCGTCAGTGAATGGGCACTCCCGATTGAACGTGGTGGAATTCGCGGCACCGTCGGCGAATACTCGATTTCGTCCGTCGGCCCGGGGCCGAGAGCAAAGCAACATTGGAAAGAAGCCAAAGACCGTGGACTGAAAGCGGTTGCCAAAGTCCAATTGAACTGCACCTGGGAAATTGCGGCGGTTCCTTACGTGCCCGTGATGGACTTGATCGCCGAACACTGTTCCAACCTGGCAGCTTGTGATATTGACGGAATGCTGATGAGCTGGACGCTTGGCGGTTATCCTTCGCCGAACCTCGAAATCCCCAAACTCTTTGATCGAACCCCCGTCCCGCCGCAAGAGACTGTGCTTGATGAACTTGCCGAAGAACGATACGGAAGCGCAGGAGCACCGCTTGCCCGAAAAGCCTGGACGCTGATGAGCAACGCTTACCGCGAATATCCTTATTCGGGAGGCGTCGTTTATTGCGCACCTGTCCAAATGGGACCTGCGAACTTGTTTCGTCCGACCCCAACCGGCTACAGGGCAACAATGGTTGGGATTCCTTATGACGACTTGGGCGCATGGCGCGGGCACTATCCACCGGAGATTTTTGCCGCACAGTTCAAAAAGGTGAGCATGGGATTTGCTGAAGGAATTGAACAGCTTGCAAGGGCAGTGGAACTTGCACCAAAGCCTCACAACTACGATATTGAAGCGGAACTCCGTTACGCGAAAGTGGTACGAATCCAT
This sequence comes from Planctomycetaceae bacterium, assembly GCA_009776995.1. Lineage (GTDB taxonomy): Bacteria > Planctomycetota > Planctomycetia > Pirellulales > Thermoguttaceae > WRMR01. The sequence goes on from WRMR01000271.1 coordinate 2,606, forward strand.
TTTGAAAGCGTGGCCAATCAAGTCCATTATGTTTTGCTTCGGGATGAAAATGCCCGGCCGGAAACACCGATTGCACGAAAAGCTGAAATCAGAAATCAAACACGACAGCTTCTTGAAAGTGAAATCGCGTTGACCAAGGAATTGTATCAACTGACGCTGGAGGATTCCAGTATCGGATTTGAATCCACCAATCAGTATTTTTACGTTCCGAACGATCTTCTGGAAAAACTGATCAGTTGTCGGCGGATCCTTGAATCTGTGCAATCACAATAAGGAACTGCGACTGTTACATTCCCCCGCGCAAAGCTTGTGTAATCACCGGTATCCAGCGTTCCTGGCCGTCGCGGTTCAGGTGCAGGCGGTCTTGCAGAAAATATTTTTCTTGTGCTTTGCCATCATCCCCGGCGAGTGTCGTGAAGGTGTCAATGTAATGAAGCCGGGTCATTTGATCGGCCAGATCACGGACCAAGTTGTTGTACTTGATTGTTTCCTCGTGGAATTGCTCCCGAACCGGGGCACGTGTGTTCGAGACGAAAAACACTTCCGTGTCCGGTGACGCATCCCAAAGTCGCAACAGGAAGGTTTTTAAATTCTCGAAGGTTTTTTCGGCTCTCGCCCCCCCGGCGATGTCGTTTCCTCCGCAGAAGAACACAACCCGGGCGGGTTTGTGCGGCGTGATGATCCGGTGCATGACGTGCAACACATCCGGGACGGTCGAGCCGCCGAACCCGCGATTGACTGCATGAAATTCGGCAAAGTCTTTCTCCAGTTGATCACCCCACCAACGCCAGGTCGAACTGCCGACGAACATCGAACAATTCTCCGGCAACGGATGATCCAGCGTTTTCTTTTCATAATCCACGATGTCTTTTTCGAAGCGAAATTCCTGCTCTTGAGCCGGGCAAAGCCCCGACAAGAGTGTGAATACAACGAATGTGCAGAACAGGTGTTTTGGGTTGTGTGAAATCATGGGAAACATTGTCCTTTCATTGTCTCTGTTTTACTTATTTTGTAAAACCACAATTATAGGTTTGGCAGGACAGTAGTCAAGAACGGCAAAAAATGGTAAATTGTGTTGTTTCAGGGCTTCTTGTGTTGAGCGCGAGGGTGTGGACAATCATTTATTCCCCGTCACATTCCCGCTCCCATCGAACAAGGAGCCGCCGGTTTTTATGTCAAGGTGGTATTCAACCCGGTACCCTGACAGTACGCTTGTCGACATGTACGCTGAAAACTCGATGCCGTTTCACCCAAAACTGGTGAAAGCATACCAAGCCCTTGACCGCGCAGTGATGAAGCTGTATGGTTTCGGCAAGGACGCAACCGAAGCCGAAATCGTCGCAGCGTTGATGGTGAGGTATCAGCAATTGATTGGGGGAAAATAACGATGAAACGCATTGTAACATATTTTTCCAACGTCTTCTGGCACCTGCTCTTTTTTTCCGGGCCAGTGATTTTGATCGGCTGGATTTGCCTGCTCGCGTGGCTGATCCCGGTTTTCGGCGAGATGTCCCCGGAAAACGCAACCCGGCGGAATCTCACCTGGTGGTTTTTAGTACGCGATTTTCAGCAACTGCCGGAGGAAAAACGCCTTCCGTTGGTAGAGTGTTACCTCAAGGAATTTGGACGCGAGTCGGGCAAAATCCCGCAATTCGAGTTTTCCGACTTCATGCAAAACCGGATCGTCGCGGTGGACATAGCACGTCGCGAACGCGTCAAGCAGGAACTCAATGCCGCCAAAGAGCCGGAAAAATTGCTGGCGATTCCTGTCCCGATGCAGGAACGCAATGCCATGCTACTGGCGAAAATCTGGTTCTTCGACCAAATGCGGCAATACGAACTCGCCGACTTCAACGGGAAAAAAGAGCGGCTGTCGCAGATGGTCGTGGAAATCAAGTGGTGGCAAAAATTCAATGAGGACTTTTTGTTTGCGGCGGGAGTCAAACCATATCGCGTTGCCGAATCGCTCAAGGAACTGGAAATGATTTTCGCCCGTTGGGAGGCGGAAAGTTCCCCGGAAGACCGGGCGCGAATCGCCGCGTTCAAGCCGCGTATCACGGCGGCACTCATCAGTGATGGTGTCTCAGAAGTGGCCGGCGGTGACGTGGGTAAAACGATCGGCAGCGTGTTGAGCATTTTTTCACGTCCCAAGAAAGACGACGCCGATCTCAATCCCAAAGCTGAAAATTATCAGTGAAACCGGCACAGCAGTTCGTAGTAACGGTCGGCTTGGTTCTCGAAGGTGAAAAGTGTTTGCACCCGTTTGCGGGCGGCGGTTCCCATTTCCGTAAGTTTTTCCGGCTCGGTGAGCAGTCTGCAAATCGCATCGGCAAGTTGTTCCGCGTTGTCCGGCGGAACCATCAACCCGGTCACGCCTTCGTCAACCACTTCGGGAGTTCCGCCGACATTCGTCGCGACTACCGTGGTTCGTCCGGCCATGGATTCGAGCAACACATTCGGCAACCCTTCGGTGTGCGATGATTGCACGAAGATGTCGAAATGGGGCAAAAAACCGTCGAGTTCGTCGGTGAAACCCGGCAGTTGAATGTCATTCTGCAAGCCGAGCAAATTGATCTGCTTTTCGAGCGTCTTACGCAGGAAACCCTCGCCAAAGATCACCAAGCCGACGGGAAACGAACGGTCGCGGACGATTTTTACAGCGTCAACAAGCAAATCGAAACCCTTTTCGGGACTGAGCCGTCCTGCGGCTCCCAACAGGAAGATCGGCTTTTGTTTGGGGAACAAAGCGAACAGTTTTTCGCGACAGGCAGGATCGGGGGCCGTGTCAAAACGTTCGATGCGGACCGCATTGTGAATGACCGTGACCCGCTCTGGCGGTGTACCGAAGCGGATCACCTTGGCCGCCTGGCCTTCCGAAACGGCAATCACGTGATCGGCCCGGCGGTGAAACCAACGGTCGGCCAGGGAAAAGAGCCGGATTTTGAAGCTTTCCGAAGTCCAGCCGCGCGATACGGTGAGGATTGGAATGCGAAGAGTCTTTGGCAACAGGCAACTGACGCCGCGTGCCTTGTGTCCGGTTGTGATCAGGATGTCGATTTTACGATTCACGAGAATTTCGTGCAATTCTTTTTTCGCGCGAATCAGGTGCGGAAAGTCATTGACCAGCTCAATGGCCTCAAACCCGGCAGCGGTCACATTTTTGAGAAACGGCCGGCAATTGCCCTTTTCAGAAAACGATCCGATGCAACACTCGACGTCGGGGTGTCGCACGCGAAAGGTTTTTGCCAGTTCGATGATTTGTCGTTCCGGCCCGCCGTAGAACGGCGATGCGGTCAAAATCAGGATTTTCATGGTGAGTTTGGAGTACAACTGCCCACAACGATCGCAAGGGGAAAAAGGCACACCGATGGGACAGATTATACAGATTCACACAGGTTATGAAAGGTTCATCGGACAATTGCGCACCTGGCTCAGTATGGTTGTCAAAAGGCGGAAAAACTGTTCTATAGAATGAGTTAGGTCAAAATTTTATTCACTGGCCACTCGCCACTTCTCTCCTCACTCTGCGTTCTGCTCTCTGCACTTACTCCACTTCCCCCCCACTTTGAACTCTGCACTTTGAACTTACTCCGCTTCCCCCTCACTTTGCACTGCGCTATTGCGCTGGTGGCACTGGAACTTTGAACTTTGCGCTTTCCGCGTTTCATCAATGACAACTCTTTCGCCTTTGACAACGCGGTCGTTTTCGTTGCGGACGATGATTTCCCCGTCTTTGGTTCCGCGCAATAGTGCGCGAACGTCACGTTCCACTTCGGGAATCGTCGGCTGCGATTGCGATTTATCGCGGCTGCGTCGCCAGAACAGTTGCAGCAACTGAAAAATCTGCCGCGCTCCCAAAATGTTGCTCCGCGCCGCAACTCGCACAGCCCCATAGTAGGTATTGGCCTGCTGAAACGCAACATTGGAAGAATCCCAAATTTTCCCAAAAATTGATTTCGCCGGCGACCACGATTTGAGCCTAAAAGCCATCGATTCATGGCTTTTATCCATCGGTTTTGGCACTTCAGGCTGCGATTTTCACCAAGACGCAAAGGGGGCACAAGATTTTGTTTTTGTTTTTGGGTTCTCTGCGTTCTTTGCGCCCTCTGCGTGAAATTCTCTTTTTTCACACGGAGGTACAGAGGCACGAAGGTCACGAAGGTTTTGATTGATTTCACAAAAAATGGATGGATTTCACCAAAAAATGAACAAATCAGTATTCCATTTCCGCGAAAACTGTTTACAATAAAATGAGTTCGATGGGATTTTGAGGAGGAAATGCCCTGGATTTCGCCTCGAATGAACATCACGTCAAGTTTCAGGGTAACGCACCGCCTTGTTTTTGGTTGCGTTACATCGTTTTCACCTTCAAGTTTGAAAGGACCAAAAAATGAAAAAGTATT
>WRMR01000272.1 GCA_009776995.1 Planctomycetaceae bacterium
AATTGTTTCGCAAACTCAAAGTCCCGCGTATCATGTCCCGGCACAGCCATGATTGCCCCGGTGCCATAACTGATCAGCACGTAATCGGCCACCCATATTGGTACAGGCTGACTGTTGACCGGGTTGATCGCGTAAGAACCGGTAAAAACGCCGGTTTTGTCTTTCGCCAGATCGGTGCGGTCGAGGTCGCTTTTCCGTGCCGCCTGTTCGCAGTAGGCCGCAACCGCCGCCGATTGCTCCGGCGTGGTCAGCCGCTCAACGTAGGGATGCTCCGGCGCAATGACCATGTACGTCGCCCCGAACAGCGTGTCAGGCCGCGTTGTGTAAATGCGCAAAACAGGCAGGGCTTCGGACTTCAGACTTCGGACTTCGGGGTTGGAATTCGAAACTTCTTCCTGGAGCCTGAAATCCACCTCCGCACCCGTACTGCGTCCGATCCAATTCCGTTGCAACAGCTTGATGCTTTCCGACCAGTCGAGCGAATCCAGGTCGTTTTCGAGCCGGTCGCCGTAGGCGGTGATGCGGAGCATCCATTGACGCATCGGCATCCGCACAACCGGGTGCCCGCCACGCTCGCTGACCCCGCCGACCACCTCTTCGTTGGCCAAAACGGTTCCCAACGCCGGACACCAGTTGACCGGAGTATTGCTTTGATACGCCAACCGGTGGTCATCGCGGTATTTTTCAACGGCCAGCCCGCCTGCCGCCTGCACATCGTCCGGGATCGGCAGTTCCGCAATGGGACGGCCTCTCTGCAAATCGTGATCGAACCAGGTGTCAAACAGCACGAGAAAAATGAACTGCGTCCATCGGAAATAATCGACGTCGGTTGTCGAAAGCTCGCGGTTCCAATCGTAACTGAAACCGAGCATTTTGAGTTGCCGCCGGAAGTTGTTGATATTTTCCCCGGTAATCGTTCGCGGGGGAATGCCGGTTTTTTTCGCCTGCTGTTCCGCCGGAAGCCCGAACGCGTCCCAGCCCATCGGGTGCATGACGCTCGTGCCGCGCATCCGCTGGTAACGGCACACGATGTCGGTGGCCGTGTAACCCTCCGGATGCCCGACATGCAGCCCCGCCGCACTCGGGTACGGGAACATATCGAGCACGTACATCTTTTTCGCCCCTTGTAGCGGAAGCCGGGGAGTTGCGAAGGTTTGATTGTCTTCCCAATATTTCTGCCATTTCGCCTCGAGAACAGCGGGGTTATAGCGTGCCATGATTTTCGTCACTCGTTTTCAGGGGTTGTGTTGCAATACAAGCAGGATGGAGGTTATTTTATCACAACAGGGAATCTTAACAACCTTTTCCTTCACGGACAGCGGCGTGACGGAAGCGGCATGCAAAACGGTGGTGAAATCGCGCATGTGTGTTTCGGGTACCGGCTGGTCACCGAAGGGTTGCGGAATCGTCCTGACACTTCGCTCGCCCCCACCTCACGGAAAACACCTGGCACGCATTCTGGGCAAAAATCAACCGATACGGTCTCCCGGAAAAAAAACTTTTCGGGAACTACTCAATGAAAAATTAACAGTATTATGTGGTCGCACCCTTTAAGATTTTTATGATTGCCGGAATTTTTTTGAAATTCCATCGCAAATTTCCTGTCACCAATCTGCCGTTTCGGGAACATGTCTTGAGTACGGCAGTGTCCTTGACTTCCACGCAGAGACCGCAGTGGGTGCGGAGGTGATTTGAGCAATATCCTCCGCGTTCTTCGCGGTCTCTGCGCGAAATAAGAAACCATCCCCATTTTCGACAGGAAAGCAAAACATGAACGGCGAACTGGTTTTTCACGGCGAGACGTTTTTGCAGATGATTGAACGGTACAAGAATCTCGTTCACGCGGTGACGTTCAGTCTGACGGGCAATCTGCAACAGAGTGAAGACCTGGCTCAGGAAACCTTCGTCACCGCGTGGCTGAAACGCGACGAATTGCTAATGGTATTTTATCCCCTGCTTTGGTGTCAATAATGCTATCGTCATGGCTCGTTGATAAAAGTCTCTAAACTCGCCTTTGTTGTATTTTGTCCGCATTGCCTTTAAAAAGTCTTCTGTGGCAAAATCACTCCATACCCAAATCGCGAACCAGGTCGGCTTCCGGCGTCACGTCTTCCGGCTTGACGGCAAGAGCTTCGCAAAGGGCAACCTTGACAATCTCCTCGATTTCTTCCCGTGTGTAGGGCAAACCGTCTTTTGTCAGACTTTGTTTCCTGCGTAAAATCACTTCATTGGTGATTTCGCCAAGTGTCATACCCGGCATGATCTTGTCCCGACGATAATCATAGTACCTGTTCAAAAGGATGAAGCAAAGGAAACTTCCTGGGAATAACAGCACGGCTGCCGCAATCGAACCTGCCCGCAAAGACAATTGTTTCAAAAGACATGCCAGTACAAGAGCCAAAATAACATACCCAAATTGTGCCATCCACAAGAAGCCATTATGTGGGCCGATTTGACGGACCAAAGTCGGAATAATGCCATATTTTGACCACCAGCAAGAATAATTTCTTTTGAAGTTGTTCCATGTTTTTCTGCGTTCCGTTTCCGGGATTTGTAGATACAGTTCATGGATTGCCGTTTCTTTCGTCCAGCGATCAGATTCGGGAAGGCCAAGCCCGTCGGCAAAAACCTGCCGGACTTCGTTGAACGTTTTGTCCCAATAATCCGGCAAATCCAGGATTTCCCGCGACGCTTTGCAAACTTTTCGTTCCACGAGGTCGTAAAAATCACCGACCCGATACTTCCCGCCCGGCGTGAAATGGAAATCCTCCCGTTCAAAGCGAATGCCGAGTTCCTTTTCCAGCCGATACATGATGTCGAGAAAATCAATTCCCATGATTGCACTCGCATTTGCGAAACTCTGTGTCACCTGTGGACAAAAATCCGTGTTTCACCCATGTCAAGCCGTGACCAATGAATCCCGTCATAGTGCCGGAGTATCGGCTTCATTCCGGCTTGTGTTTTGGGTTGTTGTTTCACGAGTCTCTGGTTGTCAAGCCGAGTTCGCGTTTTTCGGCGGCTTCGCGGTTGGCCGCACGCAGGTCTTCTTCCGATGCTTCGGGGATTTCCGAATCGCCGCCTGCCGCCGCGTGGTCGATGCCCTCTTCCGTGATCCCTTCCATTGCGTAGGGGGTTTCGGTAAAGGTTGCCTTCGAGAAGATCAGGTCAAGCACTTTGCGTTCGATGATCTGATTGCGCAAAATGTCCATTTCATTGCGTTTTTCAAGCTGGGCGCGAATCCTGCGCGGTGTTTCGCCCTGTTGCGCCGCAATCAGCATGATTTCTGTGTCATAATCGGATTCCAACGCTTCGATATCTTCGGCTTCCGCGATCTTTTCCAGAATGAAGTGTTCTTTCAACGCCTGAGCCGTCGTTGCCCGGCTGTTTTGGCGCAGGAAATTGATTTGCGGCTTGATCATTTCGTCGGTATAACCGCTACGTTGCAGTTCCATGACCACACGCTGCAACTCGCGCTGCGACTGCCGTTCGAGCATGGCCGGGGGCAGTTCCCAAGACGCACTGACGGTCAACAGATCGGTCACCTGCTGGCGGGTGCGGCGACGCTGTTCGTAATCAAGCTGCCGTTCGAGGGCGTCTTTCACGGCGTCTTTCAACTCGCCAACGTTGTTGTAGCTGCCGAGTTGCTTGAGAAATGCGGGCGTCAGTTCAGGGAGTTTGAGCTTCTTGACGTCCAGAATCTCGAATTTGGCGATGACGGTAACCCCGCGATAATCGGGATTCAAGGCGTCTTGCGATAATGTCGCTTCGACCTCACGAACATCTCCGGCTTGGACGCCAATCATCAACTTGTCGAAATTCTCAATCGAACCGTCATGGAACGTCAGCGTCGGGCGAATGCGAATCGTTTCTTCATTGGCTGACGAAAGCTCTTTCCCTCCGTGCAGGAACGTCAATTTTGTGACAATATAATCGCCGTTTTCCGCTGCGGTTTCTTTGGGAACAAGCTGGCCATAGTCGGTCAAAACACGGTCGAGGGCACGGTCAACGTCGTCCGGCGTGAAATCGCGGACAGGTTTTTCGATTTTCAGCCCTTCCCAGTTCGGCAGGTCAAATTCCGGTCGTACTTCGAGACGAAATTCAAAAACCATCGGCCCTTCTTCCGGCAACACGATGGCGGCAAAATCAAAATCCGGCTCACTGATCGGCGTGATATCGTCACGGTCACCCAGTTGTTGGATGCCGTCCATAATCAGCGTGCTTTTAACGCGGTCTGCAACCGTTTTCCTGTACCGCTTGGCAACCAGTTTCTTCGGGGCGCGGCCTTTCCGAAAACCCGGCACATTGGCATTTTCGATAATTTCGTCAAATTCTTTCGAAAAGTAACGGTCGATTTCCTCGTGAGGAACCGTGATAACGATTTTTCGCTCACAAGCGGAAAGGGTTTCGATTTCAACTGTGGTATTCAAAGCAACTTCGTCGCTCAATTGCTCTTTGTCCACTTGTTCTTCATTTTCAGGGGTTACAATGTCATTTTCCGATTCCGACATGATCAGGTTCCTTTTTTTGAAAAAAAATCGTCATCTCCCAGATACATCAGAAAAAATCATTTTGAAATCAACAAGCCTGTTGAGTCAAAGCCAGACACGTTTCCAGCTACGCATTTTTTCGTGTTTTAGGATGCGTCCAAGAAAGCACAAAAAGAAGACAAATTCAACAAAGAAAAAGGCACACTCCCCAGTCAGGGCGGGCGTTCCCCCTAAAATCGTGAGTTGAACGTCATTCCATCACAATATTTCACTATAGAATCATAGCATACATAGAGTTTGTTTCAACAGGGGGAAATGAAAAATCACCCACCAAGGCTATTGCCGGGAAATTTCCGCCAAAATATTGAAAAGACGCCACGATGAAACATCGAAAACACAAGCTGGAAGGAAGCCGGTACTCCGGCGCAATGACGGGATGCGCGTGGATTTTTCCGCTCACGAATCCCGCCATTCCGATACGCTTCATTCCGGCTGTTGTTTTTGCAGGAAACGTCCCGGCAAATGTCCAAGCCGATTACAGCTTCTTGATGTAAATATTCTTGAACTTCGGCAGGGAGCCGGGGTCATGTTGCTGTAGCGCGATGTGCCCCTTCTGGCCGACGTACTTGAAGTTTCGCTGTGGGTTTTGAGCCTGATTCACGTTGTTTCTCTGGGGGTTCGGCGTTCTGGCGAACCTTGCAGTCGGATCGACATACGTGTAAAGCACCTTGTCGTTGACCTGGATGGTCATGGTATTGCCTTTCACGATAATATGATACGTGAACCACGCATCTGCGGGTGACGGCGACTCAAAAATTTTGATCAAATCGTAGAGGCTTCCCGTCTTGACGGGATCGCCATGGGTCGAATTGACTTGCAACTCGAATCCGCCAGTCGGCCACTCCTCATCAATCCACGGCGAAAGGACGTAAACGCCCGAATTACCGCCGTCATTAATATAAACATCCATCAACAATTCAAATTCCTGCAATTCTTCCATGTAGAACAGGTGGCAACGACCACCTTTGCCGGCAATTTCGCCTTCATCGGTCACGAAGAATTCACCCGCAGTGGAGTTGGCCTTCCAGCCTTCCAGGTCTTTGCCATTGAAAATTTTCACCCAACCGTCATTGGGGTCTTGAGCCATGACACTCATCGGAACAAGCACAGCGACAACGGCAAGCAACACAACACATTTTTTCATCTTTCGGACTCCTCTTGGAATGTTCAATGGCCGGGAGCGATTCCCGGCATAATCACTAACGAACAACATTTCGCCCAGTTTAACACATTCCCAATGAGGATTTCAAGCCCCCCCAGTCGGGTGCAGGCGAATATTCTTTGCTTTCCGCAAAGGAACGGTTTTCCAACGGCAACCGGGTGTGGATCACACTGGCCGGATATTCACACCGAACGATCCGCTTACTGCACTATTATATCATGTTACAATTGCTCAATTATAACAAGCCGATTTGCTAAGAACCCGCGCAGAAATCAGTTGTTCGATCCCTCAGAGCCGTGATGGTCACGGAGCGGTCATTCCGCTCGATCACTCTCACGGCTCTGATGGGAAATGTTCACGTGATGATTGCGCGGCTCCTTAGGAACACGGAGAAATTCCCCACCCATGAACTTCGACTCTCCTTTGTTCAAAAATTTCCGCTTTTATTCATACATAACATGTTGTTATTATTAATGTTATGTCATTTTTAACTTTGTGCTGTTGTCAGTTTGTGTTATCTTCTGTCGCAATCCAGTGCGTTTTGGTTATAATCATTGTAATTGTCAACTTCAGACGATCGTTTCGATTTTACGGCACAACAATACACACGAATCTTTTTTATTTTCCACGGATTTCTCATTTTGACAAGGTGCAACAATGTCACACCAGTATGATTTCCTGCAGAACTCGCCGAAAGAATCGCGAGATCTGACGAATACCGAGTTCGGCGATTACCATATCATTCGACGAATCGGGAGTGGTGCAATGGCCGATGTTTACCTTGCAGAACAGCGTTCGCTGGGGCGTCGCGTGGCCATCAAAATCCTGAAATCGGAATTGACTTCGGACGAAACTTACGTCAAACGTTTCCTGCGCGAGGCAAAAGCGGCTGCCCGATTGGTCCATCCGAATATTGTGCATATTTATGAAGTTGGCGAGCGGGATAATTTGCGGTATATCGTTCAAGAGTATGTCCAGGGGAATAATCTGGCACAATATCTGCAACAGCACGGAGCCATGACGCCGAAACAGGTGTTTCGCGTGATATGGCAAGTGGCGTCGGCACTTGAAGCGGCTTCTCAGGCCGGAATCGTGCATCGCGACATCAAGCCGGAAAATATTTTACTCGGCGACAAACTCGAGGTCAAAGTGGCTGATTTCGGTCTCGCACGGGTGGATGACATGAGTGACCCGGATTTGCAGTTGACCAAAGTCGGTGTCACGCTTGGTACGCCGCTTTATATGAGTCCTGAACAATCCGAGGGCAAGC
>WRMR01000273.1 GCA_009776995.1 Planctomycetaceae bacterium
GTAATCCGGCTGTGCCCAAAGTCAGCGAGGCAAGCCCCTCGTCAATCACTCCGGCGCCGATCGCGGCGCACTGCTGATCACCCGTCGCACTGACGAGGAGAGTGCCTTCCTTGAGTCCGGTGAAATGGGCGATTTTACCGTTGATTTTACCAAGAACCGTCCCGGGGAAAACCAGCGGGGTAAATAACGACCGGTCCACCTCAAAGGCCGCAAGAACTTCATTCGACCAATCGAGCCGATGCACGTCAATCATACCGCTGCAACAGGCGTTGGTGACTTCCGTTGTCAAATCATCGGTGCCGAAACGCCAAAGAACGTAATCGGCGGGAAAAACGATTTTTTTCGCTTTGGCAAAAATGTCCGGCTGAAACCGTCTGAACCAAACGATCTTTTCAAGCGAATAGGTCGGCGTCAAGGGCATCCCGGTGATCCGATAAAGATCGGCCGGAGGCATTTTCGCTGCCATTGCATCGAGAACGGAATGGGCGCGGTTGTCCTGCCAGACGATAAAACGGCCGTTGATCAGGCGGTTGTCGGCTCCCAACAGGCCGAAAGTCGCCCGATGCGACGTCATGGAAACGGCTTTGATGTTTTGCGGATCAATGCCGGAACGTTCCGCTGCTTCCCGGCAGACGTCAAACGCGCTGGTAACCAAAGTTTCCGCATCCTGTTCGACGTGGTGTTCGAACGGGTAATGCGACACGTACTCGCGATAGGCATTGCCGTATTGCCTCCCGTCAGGATCAAAGATCATCGCGTTGGCACCGGTCGTGCCGACGTCAATGGCCATAAGATAATCCGGCATCGTTATTCCCCTTGATATGGCGGAACAAGACCGATTGTTCGCATCTGGTCCAAAGCGTCGATGATTTCCGGTGCGGCACGGGTTCCGATCAAATCCGCTCCGGCAAGGATGAACGTGTAAGCGTTTTGCGGACGCGGGAATTTTGCCCCGGAAACCTTGAGCTTCAGTCCGGTTCCCTTGAGTGTTTCTTTCATCAGAAGAAATTGTGACATGTCCGGTCCTTCAAACTGGCCGGACGACGTTTTGGCATATTGCGCCCCGGATTCGGCAACGAGGTTGCACGCCGTCACGATCTCGTCGTCGGTGAGATAACAGACTTCAAGGATCACTTTGGTCAGGGCGTCACCGGCGGCCTTCACATAATCGGCGAGCTCGCCCCGGACAACATCGATATGCCCGCTTTTCAAGGCACCGATATTCATCGTCAAATCAACCGAAGTGCAACCGAGGGCAACGGCTTTTTCCGTTTCAAATGCTTTAATGATGGAAGGAGACGCTCCAAACGGGAAATCAATTCCGGTTGCAATATGAACGTTGCTTCCTTTGAGTTCCTCAACGACGACCGGCGTCCAGTAAGGCGTTGCCGAATAAAACGCGGCGCAATTGTACCGAATCGCCTCGCGGCAACCTTCGCGAATCTCTCTCTCGGTCGTATTCTTGGGAAGAATCGAAAAATCAAACAGTTTCCCGATGCTCCGTTTGTCATATTGGCTGAGATCAATCATTCTTATACTTCCAAGGTTTGGGGTTCACTCGATTTCTGTGAAATATACGTTGTCAACTTGGGATTTGCGCAAAAAATGAGTTGTTCGATTCATCAGAGCCGCGACGGTAACGGAGCGGTCATTTCGCTCGATGACTCTCGCGGCTCTGATAGAAATGTTCACGTTATTACTGCATTACTGCGCGACTCCTTATCTGGCACTGATTCTCTGCGTTTTTCGGAGCGACCGTTGCGTATAATCGGGCCAGAGCGGACAGGACAGATCGACCCAACACTTGATCGCCCGCTCGTCCTCCTGGGAAAGCCGGACGTCGTAATGCTCATCGAGAATACCCCAGAGTTTACTCTGGAACGTTCCGAACGTATAGGGTTCCGCTTTACTGGGAACACCGGCCTGGTAGCCCCAGTGAAAATGATGAACCCAGCCGTTTTGGATGATCGTCTTGAAGGACGCGGGAATGTTGTTTTCATCCAGCCGTCCGGTCAGGTCGTAGCCGCCTTTGTCGTTTTCGTTGTGGCAGGAAATACAGTGTTGGTCCAAAACCGGTTGCACCGCAAGAGCGTAATCGAACGGGCCGGCTCCCCAGGGAGAGGGTGTCAGTTGTTGCGGCGTCGAATGGAAAGCCGCCGTCTGACGCGGCAACGCGGCGGCCCGGCGATCCTCATGACATCCGACACAACTGCGTCTCTCACCAGCCTGAAGCTGAACGACACTTCGCATCCGCTGAATCTCGTTGTAATTTTCGTCCAGGAGTTGGAAGAAGAGAACCGATTCCGCCGGTGCTTCGAAACAGACGGAACCGTCTTCATCGATTTCGGCCAGCCCCAGGTCTCCCTTGGCGACATAAGATGTCCAGCCGTAAGGACCGGTAATCAAGTCCACCGGGGAAGCGTAAAATTCCATGAACGGCTGGTAACTTGCCCGATAGGAACCGTCTTCATTCGGATCGAGGAAGTGGGGCAATTCCTGGGACACGCGAAGATACTTGGCCGAACCGCGCGGAACAACATGATCGATGCCTTTGTAAACATCCTCCACGGTAAAGACGCCCGTCTTCTTTTCGGCCAAAACCGGATCAATCCCCGAAGGAATCACCGGTGGCACAGGGCGCAGCTTCAACGGCGTCGGACACATCGAACCGTACACATCGTCCATATAGAGCATTTCGCGGTTGCCGAACCTGTCCAAAACGTAAAGCGCGAATCGGTCACGCGGCGAGTGACTGACAAGAAACAGGTTTTTGGCAATCGGGTAAGGCTCGCGGAATGTTTCGTACCTTGCCCAGAATCCCGGCCAGGGGACTTCCGGCGTCAGCGACTGAATCGAATCGGGGTTTAAACGTCCGTTGTCGATGTCGAGCAGCGTCAGTGGGCCGTTCAAATCGCCGAAGTGGGAAATCATAACGCAACTGACTTCGTTGCTGTCGGGCACTTCACGTCCGTTGGCATAACCCTGCGGCAGAACAATCGTGTTGCCGAACGTCAATTCGGGGATCGTTCCGTCAGGATGGATGTACCAGAGCGTGTGTCCGTAATCGGCTCCCTTGTCAAGATATTCGCTCCGCGTCCAGAGTATCCGGCCGTCCCTTGCCACTGACGGCGCAAATTCCGTCAGGTTGGCAAACGACAGCCGCTGCATGTTTTCCCCACTGAGGTTCATGCGGTACAAAACCGACGCCTGGGGTTCCCAGCAGAGGAATTTCTGGATACACCGGGTTGTGACAAAACAAAGATCACCGTCAGGCAACGGGCAGGGCCAAAGATCGTGGAAGGGCCCGTCGGTGATCTGCCGCAAAGCGGTCCCGTCGGGGTTGACTTCCATGATGTGCCAGTAATCCTGAAACGAAGGCCGGTCGGTGAAATAGATTTTCGACGCGTCGAAGTCCGCCACGGGATGACGCGCCACGCCGGTTGATCGGAACAGTTCGGTAAGGTTCGCTTTTTCAGGAATGAAAACGCCGTTGACGTTGGGAATGTCCAGAACATAAATGCCGCCTCCGTCGCGCCATTGCGAGTCATAAACGTCGCTGTAGTTATGCGACGGATGGAGCGGATAGCGTTTTTCAAACAGGATTTTGGTAATATCGCCCATGTCCGGGTCGGCAAAGAAAAAGGTCCGTTTCGCAAGCCGGACTTCGTGGAACAAGTCGCGAACCGATTCCGCGTCGAACGGTTCGTCGACCAGTTGCCCGTGTTTTTGTTGGAGTGCTTCGAGAGTTTTCAAGGCAGCGATTCGATGAGCCTGGTACTCGTTTGACGATGTGTTTTGTGCCCGATCCGCCATGCTTTCCAACTGGCTCAAAGCCCGGCCAACGGGATCATACTTGAACAGGTGCAATCGAACCTGATGATCACAATCCGGCAAATCCAGTGCCAGGTCATGCCTGGCCCCGATCGGGTCTTTCATCGCCGCAATGGGAATCAGATGCGGTACTCCCGGCTCCAGCCGGAACGTGTTGTTTTCCAAACCGGAAATCGTGCCGGCAGAAATGGAATTGATCCCATGATTGGTCAGTGTCAACCGAAATTCGCCCTGCTGAAAACCCGCATCACAAACGGCGATTTGTCCCGGATAAAACGAGACCGGGTGTCCGAGTCTGTCCGTGTAACGTCCGCCGATCCCCATGCGGACAAGCAAACCGGAATCCGCACCCGGCAGAAGCGTCAACGGAACGCGAAATGCGAAACAGGTGTGCGTTTCATTCACAAAGGAGTCCAACTTCGTGTCGGTCCATTGGGGCTCGGTTTGGTAATTCCGCCAGAGAACCTCATTCTGTTCGCCAACAACGAGAACGCCGCCCGCCTGTTTGGTTTGCAAAACCGCAAGGTGTGGGCTGAGTAGCCGATTGGTCGTGATCCGTCCGTAAAGAAACTCCCCGGAAATCGCGGTCCGGCACTGATATTCGACCGCTGCCCCTTCGGAAAACGTACCGGGAACGGCAACCCGAACCGTCCCGGAGGAAACCTGCTCCCACATCGGATCATCAAGCGGTTGCTCAAGCCGGGGAGCCGTTTGCAACGTCACGAGCGTCGTTTCGTCGTTGGCGATTTTGATCGGGTGTTTCTTTTCCGGGTACGGCGTATTCGTCAAGCCCGGGTCGATGTCGGCACGGCCATACGCTTTGAGCCAGGCGTATTCCTCGTCCACAAGCGTGGTAACCCATTCGTCATGGAACTTTGCAGCGTCCACTTTCACGGAAATGGCCTTCGGATTTTCCGGAGTCGCGTTTTTTGCAATCAACAGCTCCGCAGGGATTTCATTCAGCGCGATTTGCGTTTCGCGGCCATAAATCTCCAGTTCATCAATGCGGACGTCGCCGCCATTTGTCTTTTCGATATTGATCCGTACATAACGGGCCGGAACCGGCTCGAAGCAGAAGTCCGTCCGCAACAGGACAGGCGGCGTGGAATGGGACGGCATAACCTCTTTCCAGGTGGCAGCCTGACTGTCGCGATTGTAGTCCGTGGCGACGAGTATGGAAAATTTCGACGCCACCCGGTCGGTAAATGTTCCACCGGAATCACTTCCGAAAGCGACCCGATAGACCCAGAAGGTTTCACCGAGGTCGATTTCCGCCCAAGCGGGAGTTGTTGCCGCGACCCAACTGTGGTTGTTCCCGCTTTTTCCGTCATTGAGATGCCCGACTTTGTGGATGGCGTATCCTGACAAAGATGACGACGCTTTCGGCACGGCGGAAGCCCGCAAAGCAAGATTCTCAAAGCCGAGATCATCTTTTTCCGGCCAGTTTTGGGGAAAGACAAGCGAATGGTTCCGGCTTTCCTGTTTTTTCGTGAATCCCGGTACGGCTCCCGGCAACACAACCGCGTGCCAGGAAACGTCATGATAATTTTCTCTTCTCCTGGCCAAAGGGGAAGTCTTTTTTTGTCCCTCGACCTCACTTAACGCAACAAATTCCTCGCCGTCCGACGAAACCTGAATTTCAATATGGGACGGAACGCGGTCAGGATATTCCCCATAACGGTCGCGCGAAAGAACAACGCGGTTGATGGTCTTTTGATCGGGAAACTCGATTTTCACCCAGGGTTGCGGATCGGATTCATCCGCAATCCAAGAGTGGGCGTTGCCGTATTGTCCGTCGTTCAGATGTTCGATCTTGTGGAAACTGTATCCCGTGAGATGCGATGACACACTGATACGGGCTTCGGTCAAAGCCAAATTCACGGTGGGGTCTTCGGGGCCAAAGACTTCAATTTCGTCAAGCCCCGGAGCAAGATGATTTCCGCCGTTTCTGAAAAGAATGATTTTCAGGGATTTGACGTTTTGTTGCTCAAAAACGAAATGGTTTTCCTTTTCCGGAGCAATCGTGAGGGGAACCGGTGGCGCACCAAGTGCCGGCAAAGGTTCCATTCCGATCATTGCCGCGCAGAAACAAAACAAAAACACAGTCACATTCGCAATTTTCATACATCCACCTGTCTGCTGAATTGTTACCTGGTTCAAAAGAATACTTTCTGGACATATCAGGGGGTCAATGCCCCCCAAGGTTGCAATTCCGCCTGATTGCATGACGAATCGGCGGTTCAATCTGTTTTGGAAAACAACCATTGGAATCACGGTTGTTTTTCCAACTTAAATTCATAAATATTTTTTGACGCGTTGGTTTCAACTTTTGCCTTGAAACCGGATGTCTTCATATTGGCATATTTTTCCGGCAACAGATTCGTTGACGGAGCATACGGATTTTCGGCTGTCGCGTGACCGGTAAGCTTGACGATGGTGACGTCGAAATCTCCCGGTTCGGATTGGAAAGTAAATGTTCCTGTGGCGTCCGTTCGAGCTGTAGCCGGTGAGGAAAGGTTGAAATTGATAAACGCAACATTAGCGTTTTCGACGGGTTGACCATCCAACGTGACCGTTCCGGTACAAACATAGGTTTTGGTATTCCCGGAATTACATCCCAATGCAACCAAACAGCATAACAGCAGCAACGAAAGAATTTTTTTGATTGTCATGATCTCATCCCTATTGAAATCTGAGGGTTGGACTTTGTCCCTTGAGGAAAGCAATGACACAAACCGTGCCTTTGCTATGGAATACTGACGGTTTGTTTGTCATTCCGCGTGCCCAGGTACTGATAAGTATTATACGCGATGGTTTGTGAAATAAAATGCACGGTGGCGTCCGCCAAAGCAAAGTTTCCGCCGCCCGTGTGCTTTGATTCATAACCCATATCGCAAGCCCATCCGCCTGAACCGGTGTCTGCGGGATTCATGGGGCAGCCGCAGACGCCAGGATGTTTTTGAGTTCCCGTATTCAACGGACAGACAGTCGAATGCCAAAGCGCGTTGGGATGCATCCAGCCCCCCATTTTCGTGTGGTAATGGCCGTTGTCCGGCGTAACGTAGATTTCCCCCAGCATGAAGGTGTTGGATGTTCCGTCTTCAATTTCAGACAGCGCACATGCCCAACGAAAGTGTCCGAAAACACC
>WRMR01000274.1 GCA_009776995.1 Planctomycetaceae bacterium
CCATGAAAGGTCCGGACGGGATCAGTTATCTCAACATGGTGCCGGATTTTGCGAACCATTGGGAGCTTGCCGTTGCGGTCTTCCTCATGCCGATTGCGGTTCAGTGGTGGGCCGTCTGGTATCCCGGTGCCGAACCCGGCGGCGGCAGTTTCATTGCCCAGCGCATGCTGGCTTCCAAATCGGAAAAAGACTCGCTCGGCGGAGTGCTCTTTTTCAACGTGGCCCATTACGTGTTGCGTCCCTGGCCCTGGATTCTCGTGGCACTGGCCTCGCTGGTCGTTTTTCCGAACCTTGATTCCATCAAGGAAGCGTTTCCCCATCTCAAGGACAATTTGGTCGGACATGACATCGCCTATCCGGCCATGATGAAATTCCTCCCGGCCGGGTTTTTCGGTTTGATGATCGCGAGTTTCATTTGCGCGAAGTCATCAACATTCCTGACACTTCTGAACTGGGGGGCGTCCTACTGCGTCCATGATTTTTACCGGCTTTTCGTTGCGCCGGGCAAGTCGGAAAAACATTACGTCCTGGCCGGTCGTATTGCAACGTTGTTACTTTTTCTCTGTGCCGGTGCTATCGCCTACGTACTCGAATCGGCCCAGGAAGGGTTCAATCTCCTGCTCCAGATCGGTGCCGGAACGGGTTTGCTTTATCTCATCCGGTGGTTCTGGTGGCGGATTAACGCCTGGTGCGAACTGGTTGCAATGGTCGCTTCGTTTCTCGTTTCGGCGACTTTCATTCTCGGCGACAGGATGGCCTGGTGGTGTGCCAATGCCGAAAAAGCCCAAAAATTACTTGAATCGAGTGGGCTTGAAGTGTTGATACTCAACACGCATCATCGTCTCCTGCTCACCGTGGCCATCACGACCGTCGCGTGGATCATGGCCGCATACCTTGCCCCGAAAACCGACATGAACACGCTCATTGAGTTTTACAAAAAAGTACGCCCCGGAGGTCCCGGCTGGGAACCTGTTCGCAAAGCCGCCGGTTTGAGCATTGAGGAGGTGCGGGACCCTGAAGACAACTTCCCGATGGCCTTGGTCGGTTGGACCTGCGGTTGCGCGATGATCTGGTCGAGTCTGTTCCTGGTCGGCAACATCCTGTACGGACGAACCACCTTCGCCATTCTCTGCGGCGTGGTTTTTGCCGTCAGCAGTACCGTTGTCATCCGCATTGTCAACAAACTTTGGAAGTAAATTCCAAGGATCATCCTGACTGCGAACGTTTGACCCGGCTTCCCAAAGTGAATCAAGTCGATTAGACTTGTTTGGAAACATTGGGTCCGGCAGAGTGGCAGTCAGACCCGACCGTTTTTTTCAACAGTCCCTTGGAGAAAAATTGATGCTCGGATTCCAATTCCTGATTGTTGGCCTGGTCGCGTTTTCCGTGGTTTCGACCATTTTCCATGCCACCGAACCGCAACCGCTCCAGGCCGGTACGGCAATGATTGACATCACGCCGAAAACATTTCCCGTCGTTGTCAACGGGGATTTTTTTCCACAGTACGTTGAAACCGTGCAAGACCCGCTCCATGTACGCTGCCTTGTCCTCAGCGACGGCGACATGCAAATCGCTCTGGTGGTGATCGATACCTGTGTCATTCCATTCGATTTTTGCGAGCGAATGAAGGAGGAAATTGTTGCCAAAACAGGCATTCCCAAGAACCGGATCATGATCTCCTCGACGCATTGTCATTCCGCGCCCTCATTGGCTGACGTCCATGCCTCCGAAGCCGATCACCCGTACATGGATTTTCTGCCCGGCCAGGTTGCCGATGCGGTCGTCGAAGCGAAGAAGAATCTCACTCCTGTCAAGGTCGGCTGGGCGGTCGGCAATGACCCGAACAACGTCTATTGCCGGCGATTCCTGATGAAAGAGGGAACCGCCATGACGAATCCGTTCAGCGGCAAAACAAACGACCGGGCCATGATGAATCCCGGTTTCAGCAACCCCGACATGATCGCCCGAACGGGTCCGGTTGATACGGCTGTCTCGGTGCTTTCGTTTGTCACGCCCGATGGCAAGCCGGTCGCGGTTTTTGCAAACTACTCGACGCATTATGCCGGGGTCAGGGAAGGTGTTCTCTCCGGCGATTATTTCGGCGTCTTTTCGCAACAGATCAAGGAGATGATCACCGAAAAAGTCGGTCGGGAAAACATGTCCGTGCAATTCGTCGGCATGATGTCCAACGGAACCAGCGGCGACGCGAACTGCATTGACTTCCTGAACCCGGACAGACGTTTTGATTATCTGAGCGTCGGTCGGGATACTGCGCAGGCTGCGATGACCGTTTGGCCGAACATCGAATACTTCGACCGGGTTCCGCTTGAGATGGCCGAAAAACGCATCACGATTGCCAATCGGGTGCCGACGCTGGAGGAAGTGCGGGTGGCCAGGGAACATCTTGACAATCTTCCCGGCGGCATGATGCAAAGCGTAGCAGACATCTATGCCATGAATGTTGCCGGAATGGCCGATTGGCCGAAAAGTTCGGAAGTTGTTATGCAGGCGATACGGATTGGCGAACTCGGCATCACGGCTTTGCCCGGCGAGATCTATGGGAGTACCGGTCTGGAAATCAAAGCCCGGAGTCCTTTCCTGCCGACCATCAACATCGGTCTGGCAAACGGAAATTTTGGTTACGTTCCGCCGCAGGAGCAACACGCGCTCGGCGGTTACACCACCTGGCGCACGAGATATTCCTGCCTCGAAGCCGACGCGGAACCGATCATCAAGGCAACGGCGATTGAACTGCTCAAGTCGCTCGACGATGGCAGGGTTTGATCAATGACAGGGTGTTCACACTGTGACTGCTCTCGCTTTGCCATGCTGTTTTTATTCACGATACGGATTCGCACCATTTTTTTTACGAAACTTTGACTTGGAGCTTGTTCAAAATAACGTGAAGATTTCCATCAGAGCCGCGAGAATCAACGAGCGGAACAACCGTTCCGTTACTGTCGCAGCTCTGATGGATCGAACAGCTGATTTTGGAGTGAACTCTTAACCAACCGGAGAACATCATGTCTGATCAAAAAATCGCCCTGGAAGGCGGCACACGAGTTTGGAACGAAAGTTTCCCAATGTGGCCGTCGTTTGAGGAAGCAACCATTCAAAAAGCGATGGAACCGTTGCGCAGCGGCAGAGTCAATTACTGGACCGGCCCCGTTGGACAGGAATTTGAAAAAGCCTGGGCAAAGTGGAACGGCTCGAAACACGCCATCAGCGTGACCAACGGTACGGCGGCACTGCATGTCGCTTTGGCTTCATTGGGGATTGGCCCCGGCGATGAAATCATTTGCCCTTCGTATTCGTTCATCGCGTCGTCGTTCTGTGCCATGCAGGCAGGGGCGTTGCCCGTGTTTGCCGACGTGAGAACCGATCATCTGATCGACCCCGCCGACATCGAAAGCAAAATCACCGACAGAACCAAGGCGATCCTCGTTGTCCATCTTTACGGCGTCGTCGCCGACATGGACCCGATTCTTGCCATTGCAAGGAAACACAATCTCAAGGTGGTCGAGGACTGCGCTCAGTGTTTCGGCGGCGTTTACAAGGGCAAAAAGGCGGGAACCATCGGCGACGCCGGGTGTTTCAGTCTCTGCCAGAGCAAGCATTTTACGACCGGCGGCGAAGGCGGCATGGTCGTCACCGACGACGAGAATCTCGCCTGGGAATGCCGCTCGTTCCGCGACCACGGCTACGACGTCAAGGAACGCCTCAACCTGCTCGAAATGGAAGGCAAGCTGATGTACATTCACAAACGGGTCGGTTTCAACTTCCGCATGACGGAGATGCAATCACAAATCGGTCTCTGTGAACTGGCCCGGTTCGATTCCTGGAATCTCAAAAACCGCATCCGCAACGGCAGGATGCTGCTCGAAGCCCTCGGAAAACATCCCGTCGTTCTGCACGCACCGGTTGACACGGAAGATCGGCAGAACGCATATTGGTGGGCACCGTTCGTCCTCGACCTTGACAAGCTGAGTTGCGACGTCAAGACGTTCATCGCGGCGGTCGGTGCGGAAGGCGTCCCGGTCTATGGTGTGCTTTGGCCGGAAATGTACAAGGAGCGTGCTTATACGGAACGCAACGGATTCGGAACGGCAAACTATCCCTTCGACGACCCGAACGCCCGAAAGATCGATTATTCAAAGATCGAGTGCAAAACGGCCAAGTGGATGACCGACCGGACGATGTGCTTCTTCACGCACCCTGTTTACGAGGAAAGGCATATCCAGGCGTGTATCGACGCCTTCCACAAGGTCGCTGAACGGTATGGACAATGATGCCGGGTTCATGGCTCATGTGTGAATTTGGAGTTCAAAGTTCAAAATGTTTACTGTTCCTCGAACGGCGTGTCGGAAGTTTCGATGGTCATTCCGCCGTCGCTCAGGCGGATGAATTTGCCGGTGCCGGAAACGCCGTATTCTTCCCGGCCAAGTCGTTCAACTCTTCCCGTGCCTCCGTCGTCATGAGTCAGGGAAATCAAGCCGCCCCATAGCGATTTGAAGACTTTACGATCCCATTGTTTCCCCGTTTTCCCGCTTTTCCATTGACCATCGGCAAAGACGAGAATTTCATCTTCTTCCAGAATCGGAGCAGAGCCTTCATCAAGGCCGGGAACCGATTCCGGACGCGCGCCAAGCACGGAAATTTTGCGGGCTTCCTGTCGCACTTCGTTCTCGGTTGCTGTTTTTTGATTCACTTTGTTCCCGGATGCTATTTTCGCGAATCGTTCTCGTCGGGAATCGTGTCGAGCAGTTCCCGGAGTTTGGCCGCTTGTTCCGACGTCAAACGACGGTCCTTGACGAAATGCACGAGCAGTTCCGATGTGTCGCCGTCGAACACGCGTTCGAGGAACGACTGTCCGTGCGCGGCGATGCACACCTCGCGCGAAACTCGCGGAGTATAGACCATCATCGGGTACTCGCGTTTTTGCCCCTGCTGTTTCCCGGCGTGCAAAATTCCCTTGTCCGCGAGCCGCGTCAGCAAGGTCCGCACCGTGTTGGGACTCCATCCCGTGTCCGGCGTGACCTCCGCAATGACATCATTGCCCGTGACACGCCCCAGTTTCCAGACGACGTGCATGACCTTCCACTCCGCATCCGAAATTCTTATTTCCGACACAATCAATCTCCTGTGACCGGCAACTCTCTTGTTAAACGACATGTGTAGTTCAATCATAAACTACGGCAGTAATTCAGTCAAGAGCAAAAATGAAAAAATGCTGTTTCCTGAATCAGGCGATTTATGTTAAAATACCAAACAAGTGTTTGGTTGCATTGCCCAAAAACCTGACGGTTTTCGTATTCTTTTTATTTTGACCACTTTAAGGTATTCACGTTTTCCGTGACTCGAGTTTTTTGTGTTGCGAATCAAAAAGGGGGCGTCGGGAAGACGACCACAGCGATCTCACTGGCCGACGGATTGGCCAAGTCGGGGGCGCGGACGTTGTTGATCGACCTCGACCCGCAGTGCAACGCAACCAGTGGCGTCGGCTTTACCCCGGTGACGGAGCATTCCCTTGTTTCGGGATGCCGGATTGTCGATTCGGTCGATACAACCCGTGTGCCGGGACTTGACCTGCTGGCCGGGACGAAAAATTTCAGCGACATCGAAATTCTGACCTACGGCGACACGGCGATCCTCGACCGGGTTCGCAGGCAGTTGACGCAGGAAATCCGGGGTTACGATGATGTCGTGATCGACTGCCCGCCGTCGAAGGGGCAGTTGACGCGTCTGGCATTGGAATGCTCAAGCGAAGTGCTAATGCCCATCCAGTGCGAATATTTCGCGATGGAAGGTTTGGTGCAGATGATCGAGGTCATCGGCGAGGTGATGAACCGGCGGGACGGCAAACTCCAATTCGGCGGCATTGTGCTGACGATGTTCGATCACACGCTGGAACTGGCGTCGGAAGTGGAAAACGAAGTGCGGGATTTTTTCGGAGACGTGGTGTTTCAATCGGTCATCCCGCGGGACGTGGCCGTGAGCGAGGCTCCCAGTCACGGTCTGTCGGTTTTGGATTACGCGCCGCGGAGTCGCGGGGCAAGAGCGTATTTGGAATTGTGCATGGAGGTTCTCGAACGTGTCTGATTGCCACGGACTACGGATTTCTGCCTGAGACGAATACCCTGCCATACAACGGAAAGTAAGAAAGCCTCCCCACTCGTGAGGAGAAGGGAGGCTGTGAGGAAAGGCAATGTTGAAACGTGTTGCCCAATAACTTTCAACGCCACCTTTGCAGTGTCTAATTAACGGCAAACGGACTCACGTCAAACGAAATGACAAAGGTATAAGAACCGTTTTCATTCTGAACCGGGTTCGATACTTTGTAGGAGTAGTCTCCATGTTTGATCATGTCAGCGGGATCATTGGACAATTCCACTTTGACCGTTTCGTTGCCGGAACTGATCGTGATCCCTGAAATTGTGAGGACAATGTTCAAGTCCGCATCCAAACTCACGACCGCCTGGCCGTACACGACTTTGTTACCGATGATGTCAAACGTCAGCGGATTAGTGAGGCTGAGTCCCACCAATTTGACATAGGTGAACCCCCAACCGGCACCCGGAATCACGTACTGTGTATCGCCTTGCATGGTCACAGTGGTGGTACCAATACCGGAAGTTGAGAGGTGGACGCCCATCCAGAGTTCTTTGCCGGGATCGTCACCGCCGTAGATAATCGCTTCATTGACGAAAGAGCAGTCACCTTCCCAGGAAAGCACACCTTCCTCATCCACTGAAAAATAAAGAGGATCGACAGCTTTCCAACCCAACGGCAAGACTTCACGGATGACGTAGGAGCCGGCTGCGGCAATCTCGAAAGAAACAATACCGTTTTCGTCCGATGCAAACGAGCCGATCCACTCTTCCCCATCGTCTGTGATCATGAAGAGTTCA
>WRMR01000275.1 GCA_009776995.1 Planctomycetaceae bacterium
CATTCTTGCTATTGCGGCATCCGCTTCAGGCCCACTCATTTTTGAGAGTTCCTCGCCGGTTACTCTCTGATCCTCGGGAATCGCCGGCACTTCTGTAAGGATGACTTGAAATTCTCCGGCAGGTGCCCCTTTGGTGGAATAGGTGCTGCCATAGCTGGAATTGATTTCTGCAACTCCATTCGCGTTGGTCGCTCCCCCCACCGCCAAGCTTCCAGACATCGAGTTGTTTATCAGGCCAACACTCACATTTGCGAAGGGGTTGCCATCTTTGGTGAGTGTGATTTTACATGGATAGACTGGCGGCATCCCTTTGGGGGGGCGCTGTCCGCAACCCAAAAGGAAGGTCACCGCAAGTAAAAGAATTGCCAGTGTCAATTGCATGTAACGCATTATTGTTTCCTGTTTTTAATATTTTTACGATGATAATATAACCCATCGCGGTTGAGAATTCCAGAATAATCGATGCTATGAGAGCGTAATTTACGAATTCAAAGCATAATGGTCCCCGAAAAACTCAACCGCGTTCGGTATATCATGGTATCATTTCAGTCAAATGTTTGCGAAAATTGGTATTTTCGCAGTGATTCCGTGGAATCGTGGTAAACACTTTCTCAGCCTCGCAAGCGAAACTGCGCATATTCAAAACAAGTTTACGGTAGGGCTTGGGACTCACCGCCATTCACGCTTCCCAAGGCTCCCCAAACGCCAAACGGACTCCTTCCAGTAGGCTGTCGCCCATCTGAATTGGTAGCCGTCACAACCCACCAACTCATATTTTCGGTTTGAACCGTTTCGGAAATGAACTGAACTGAACCGTCCCCCATAACGGCATTAACACCGCCGGTATGATTGCTGGTGGCCGTGTAATAACCGCTCATCGTAGAGATATCTGAAGCAAAGGCAAGTGAAGGCGAGTTGGGCGGAAGAACCGTATTGAACGAATTGTTGGCGGCACGACCATCTGCAAAACCACATGCCCCGCGTCCCGCATAAAACAACACACCGGCGTTGACACAGAGGTCAGAAAAAATCTTTGGGTTGGCGGGATTTCTCGCATTGCTAAGTGCGACGGAGGGAATTCCCCCAATACCATAGGCAATTCCACCCTTGATATTGCGCTCGGAAGTTGTTGACGCAACCACGGCTTCAGCCATGGCAATTGTGTTGGACAGGCCATCAACGACCGTGCCAAAACTGTTATATTTGTACTGGCCTCCAAAGAACCCGCGGTTATTTTTTATTGTGGGGGCAGGGTCAGAATATCCATCGTCATTCCAATAATGCGAAAAGGTACGGATGGCGTCTCCCACGCAAGGGTGATAGCTGATCGGAACGTTGTTCCGGACTGGGGAAGCGGTGCTTGCATTACCGTCTGACGGGCAGGCAAAAGCCGGAATCATGCCGACACTCGCCACGGCAGCCGGACCTCCATCAGGCCAACCGACTCCGTAGTCAGCCCCAGAGACAGGAACCCAAAAAAGTTCGTAACGCGGAGCTTGCTCGATATACGGTAACATCACAACTTGGGCACTAAAAAAAATGCCGTCATCTCCTCCTTTGGGGACGGGTGTTGGCCGGAAAGGAGTGGCACCACCAGCTCCCATATTCGCGGGAATCCCTTTGGTGGCATCGTGGTACGTGTGTATTGCCAACCCGAGTTGTTTCAGGTTGTTGGTACACTGCATGCGCCGTGCCGCTTCACGTGCGGCCTGGACTGCCGGTAACAACAGTGCAATCAAAATTCCGATGATTGCAATCACGACCAGTAGCTCAACAAGGGTGAATGCAAACAATCTGCCCCCCCCCCCCATCTTAACATTAACTTTCATTTTT
The DNA here is from genome assembly GCA_009776995.1 of Planctomycetaceae bacterium. GTDB lineage: Bacteria > Planctomycetota > Planctomycetia > Pirellulales > Thermoguttaceae > WRMR01. The sequence continues at coordinate 1,834 of WRMR01000275.1, forward strand.
TTCTCCTCATTTGGAAAAAAGTGGAATTGGAAATGCAAATCATACAGGATTTGCAATACGGTTTGAAACTGGGTTTTTGTCAAAGTGTTTGCCAGATGCTCTCCGAACACAAGCCCGGAGAACCACTGTCTGACATGTTTCCGAATATGTTGATTTGGTATTCAGTTGATTTTAATCAATTCCATCTGTCCCGGCGCGAGCCATATCTCGACTGCCGTCATCCCTCCTGACTGACCGTTACGGCGGAATATGTTTTGAGTCATATCACCGTTGTAATACAGAATATCTGCGGAATTCACCTTTTCCGAGAAGGTAAGCTTGATAGGACGGTCGATTGTTTGCGATGTGTTCAAAATGACGATGTAATCGTTTCCGTCGCTATCCTTGAAGTCACTGATCATGCCGTGCGGGCTTTCGGCGTTGGCCACTAGGTCGTGGGAATCCTTTTCGAACTTTTTGTAGCCGCCATAGCAAACGTCAAGCGAGTAGGTGTCGATGAAGCAGGTATCCAGGTATTGGAGCCTGGCGAAAATCTCACCGTGATGAATGTTGAAGCGTTTCTGGACCCGGCGCAGATTGTAGTAATAAGTGGTTTTCTCGCCAAATTCGTCGATGGGGGAATTACGGTAATCCAAGGCGACCAGCTTGTCATAGAGTCTGAACCATACGACAGCCTTGCATCCGCAGGCTACTGCCGTATTGAGCTGCCATCGGTACTGATCCTCCGTAGGGGCTTCGAAAGGCCCGTGGGCACTGGAAAGCAGCGTCGCCCAAAGCTCCATGCCGGAGGCATTTGCCGCCTCCATGCTTTCCCGGAGGCTCGTGAAATAATTATCCATCTTGATCCCTCCCGGAATCATTTGGTCATATTCCCCGAACCCGATCACCCGTGATCCGGTGAACTGCGTGAAGTTCCGCATCCATTCTGTCAGGGACAGCTTTCCCTTCAGCGCGGCACCTTCCATACGTCCGGGGCTGCCAAGGTTGATATAGACAGTAAGCTCCGGGGCGATTTCCTTGAAAATTTTGGTGCATTCGTGGAAAGACTTGTCATTATGCGTGTTCGGCTCTTCTCCGATATAAACGCCGCATACCGCCGGATGCTTCCCGAATTTTTCGTACACCTCCGTTGCTGTTTTCCGGTACTGTTCCGCGTCGTTGTCAATAAACAGCACATCCACCTGAATGATCATCTGAACGCCGAGTTTTTCCGCCTCGTCCAGCATCTGGAGGAAGTCTTCAGCGGAGTCGTTTTTCCATTCGAACAGGGGCGAGACTGGCAGTGTCATGCCACAGTTGACCCAGTCATGAAGCATCTCCATTCGAAAACCGCTGAACTTGTTGTAGTTCCAAAAGCTGGTGTGAATCCGTTCCGGCATTTTCTTTGTATCGATATTCTGGGAAAAAGCCGGAAGAATCATGCAGAACGCCAACCCGAAAGCAAACAGGTTTTTCATCATCATTTTTTTCACGGTGTGATCGGCTCTCATGGTTTGATTCAATTTCATTGACTGTTGAGTTGACTGTCCATGGTAATTTGTTTTTTTGACCTGTTCATAAGATCAAAGACCCGCCTTTTTTCAAAGTTTCCCTGACTTCCTGACAATCAACCCGGGCAATGGGTTGATTTTGATGTAAAGCAAGGTATGAGGTCACCCCGGCCGCTTCGCCCAATTGATTCATGTTAACCATGACCCGGATTCCCGAAAAAGCGATACTGCCCGCGTCGAGCATTCTTCCGGCAACCATCAGGTTCTTGTGTTTGGGTGGAATGATGGATCTCAGGGGAACTTGATAGAACGTCGGATTCGTTGGCGTTTCCGGACGCCAGCGTCCTTTTTCTGCCGGATAACCGGGTTTTATATATTCTTCGGTACCATCAAGATATTTGAAAGTGATGCCCGGTTTGTCCTGATGGTGAAGATCAAGAACATAACTTCCGTTTGCGATGGCGTCATCAAACCGTTTCCCGTTCATGGCGTCATCGTCGCTGACCTGGTACAAGCACTTGATATGCCTCGTTTCCCTGACGCCGATGCATGAAGGTAACGCCACCAACGCGGATTTTTTTTGCGGACTGTACTTCCGCATCATATCCATTATTGCGCGGACCTGTCTTCTGCCTTCCATTTCAGCCTTTGTCAGTTCGTCGGCTTGAGAACAATCGGCACCATAGACTCTTGTTCCGGCAAGCATAAATGTCTTGGCCGAAGGTAACGTGACTCCCCAGGCAAACCCACCCGGGATGTTAAATTCGGCTCCATGTTCTTTCAATATTCCCTCAAATTCACTGAGATCCCACTCCTCGAGGTGTGCGCACATCGTTGGTGGTTGCAACAGTTCCCTGGTATAGGACTCCAAGCCCAATCGTACACACAGGTCACCATCCCCTGTGGCGTCAATGAAATATTTGGCTTTAATAATACCGCGTCCCGATTTATTATCGACAATAACACCAGCCAATTCCCCATCCTGATCGAGCCAGGGTTCGGAAAAAAGAGTGTGCAAAAAAGGATGAACCTCATTTTCCACAACCAACTCGTCAAGTTCCATCTTCAATTCCTGGGAATTGAATGAGAAATACGAACTGGGACTTTTATCTCTGACAACCACGGCATTGCGTTGGGACAAACGCTCCATGGTTTCCAGAGTGAGACCGGCAATAATTTGTTTCTGAAATTCTGTGTCGTAGGGGGAATGCCAGACATTGACCAGCGCATTGGTTGCAACCCCGCCAAAGGCATTTTGCTTTTCCACGATCGCCACTTGAGCGCCCAGACGAGCTGCCCGTATCGCCGCAAAAACTCCCGTACAGCTTCCGCCTAAAACACAAATGTCAACTTCCTTGTACACGGGCAGATGGTTGACTCCGGTTTTTTCTTCAGCAGAACAGGCAAGAAATGTGGAAGGCAATAGACCCAAACCGACCCCACCCGCAATGATGCGGTGAATGAATCCTCTTCTCGAATTGAAGTTCATGGTGAGCATTCCTGTCGGTCCAAAGTGATCGAATTCACCTTTGTGATGGTTTTGTTTGAAAAATGAGGTTTCATTGCGGCCCCGGGCAAAATGACACACTTCACACTGTGACCAACCTATTTTTCATGGTATGCAATAGTGGACTCGCCCGGCGAAAACTGGCAGGGCAAGGCGGTTGTCATGGGGATTTCCTTGTGTTCGACCAGCGAGCGCACCATTTTGACGAACGTCATCCCGATGTCTTTCAGCGGGAGTTGAATTGTCGTGGGTTTAACGTCGCCCAGAATGTGTCTGACGTAAGGTTCCTGATCGAACACGATGCAAGAAATATCTTGCGGGACGCGGATTTCCTGCGCTCGTATCAAATCGGTCAAATGTCCCACGGCCCAAAGTGAGCCACAGATCACAGCCGTGACCTTTTGTTGTTCCAAGTAACGGCGGATCATGTCCGTTGTGGCTTTGGAAGGTTGGAGCGGTAACCAGAGCCCGAGTTCATTGTGTTTTTCCAACTGAAACTCCCTCATTCCCTGAAGATAGCCTTCGTACCGATCAAAGGCCCACCATCCGCTCGGACTCATCACCTGGAGAAAACCAATACGATGATGTCCCAGTTCGACCAGGTGCGCGACGGCATCCCGCGCTGCCATCACGCTGTCCTCATAAATATTCGGCAATCCGAGTTCCGGGGCACGGGTCGCGGCCATGACGCAGGGAATGTCCCATCGACCAGCCAGCCCGATCAGCAAAGCGTGATTCATCGGTGGCCCAATGCAGAGAAAAACGTCCGGCCGATGACTGTCCAGCCGACGTGTGAGGCTTTCCGACCGTGTCCCGTGATAACCGAGAAATTCCACAACCAGGTTTTCCGTGGCGGCCATTTCGTCGATTCCCTGCAGAATTTCCCCATAGTACCAGGTGTCGCCGATTTCGCGTTGCGTACCCCACAATCCCGATACTGCAACGGCCACACGAATCAGGGAACGCTCTCCTCGGGATGTTTTCGTACGGAAAGGTCTTGTGAGGGGATCATTTTCCGTTGACTCACGGTACTCGTTCAACCGTTCGCCAATGTAGGTTCCCTTGCCGCCCAAGCGGCGTATCCAACCCTCATTCTGCAACACATCCAGTGCCCGTCGAACTGCTGTCCGGCTACGGCCCGTTTGGGTAACGAGGTCTTTGTCGGACAGAAACTCATTCCCAACGTCAAACCCGCCCGTCGTGATGTACTCGATCAACTGGCTGACGAGCGCATCGGTCGAGCGATACTTGGGCAAAGGTTCCTTGAGCCTGAATTCTTGAATTATGGACATAGACGGTGTGCTTGAAGTGAGAAAGATAAAGACAGAAACTAATACATGTATCAATTACGACAAAAACCATCTTAAATACAAATCAATGCTTGTCACTATACACCACGAATTATAGTCTGATTCCAAATCAATACAAGTGAAAAAAACATGTTTTCCAAAAAAAACAATATTATTTTGTCAGGAACAAAATGGCGGTTAAAGAAAACATGTCACATTATAAACGTAACATATTGATAGATAAAGAGTTGACCCATGATCAAGATAGCATGGACAATCTCGCGGCCTGTTGGAAAAATTTTTCAATTTCCCAACTCCACCGGAAATTCTCTTGGTTGACATTGACGAACGCCAATTGCCGGACTTTTTTTGGTGAAAACCCGGCAAATCGTACTCATTCACGCCGCCCCAACATACAACTGCAACTCATCGCCGTCGGCGCGGAGGGTGACAGGTTCGGCACTTGCGGGCATGTCAGTAATGGTATTGATGGTGAGTAGGGCGGCCAGTGTTTCGCCCCGGATATAATCGGCGAACAATCTGGCGGCTTCAACCAATTTGGCTGAATCGGTCACGATGCCGACGCGGATGCGGTCGGTGTAAGCACAATTCAATCCCTCGCGGCGCTCCTTAATCAGCCGCGCCAGTTCGCGGGCACGACCTTCGGCGAGCAACTCATCGGTCAGTTCCGTCGCGAGAATCACCACACATTGTGGACTGTGCGCCGCCGCCCAGCCCTCTTTCGCCTGCAAACGAATTTGAACTTCGTCCGTCCCCAACTCGAC
>WRMR01000276.1 GCA_009776995.1 Planctomycetaceae bacterium
GCTTGAAACAGGCGTTTGAGTCTGTCGTTGCCGGTTGAACGGTCGGTACGGAATTTCGCTTCAAGAATCGCCGCGTGAATTGCCGCCCCTTTCGCCACCGAAGTATGCGGGTCGAGTTCCGTATAAGGTTCGATTCCGGTCAGTTCCCTGAGCATGGTGCGCACCTGCGGCATGAGCGTTGAACCACCGACCAGCACGACGGCGTCCAATTGCCCGAACTCAAGGTCGGACTGCTCGAGGACGAATTCGGTCGTGTCGGCTGTCCGTTGCAACAGGTCGGCGGTCAATTTCTCAAACTCGTTCCGTGTGATCCGAACGGTGATCGACTTGCCTTCGTGACGGAACGTGATCGAAGTTTCAAGTTTTTCGCTGAGTTGAATTTTCGCCATATCGCAATCGTTGCGAATGACCTGAACGGCCTTGGGCGATTGGGACGCGTCGATATTGTGCTTTTCATGAAACGCCTTCAAAACGTAATCGGCCAACCGGTCGTTCCAATCGACGCCGCCCAGTTTGACGTCGCCGTCGGTGGCGAGAACGTGAAAATGGGTCGGAGTGTATTCCACAACGGTCGAGTCGAAAGTGCCGCCGCCGAGGTCATAAACCAAAATGCGTCGCGGGCGGTCCATTTTCACCTGCGAAACGCCCAGTTCGCCGCGCGACCAGGCATACGTCAGCGTGGCGGCAGTCGGTTCGTTGATGATGTCGATGACATTGAAGCCGGCAATTCTTCCGGCATCCTGCGTCGATTTGCGACGGGTGTCGTTAAAATAGTACGGCACGGTGATAACGGCGTTTCCAATTTCGCCGATGCGTTTTTCACCGTCCTGCTTGAGTTTTTTCAAAATGAGTGACGAAATAAACTCCGGCGTGATCTCGCGACCATCGAACGTCCGCTTGTAACTGGAAACCCCCATGTGCCGCTTGATACGTTCGACAACATTTTCCGGGTCTTCCATCGCGGCGCGGTTGCGGTTTGGCCCGACAATGACATGTCCCGATTCGGCCAGAAGAATCAAACTGGCGGTCTCCACATCATCGTCTTCATTTTCGAGCGGGACAGGCTCCCCATTTTCATTGACTTGTGCGATTGCTGAAAACGTTGTTCCGAGGTCGATTCCGACGGTATTACCCTTTTCAAAATTCATGGTACCACTTTCAACAGTAATATGGGGTGAGCGAGATCATTTGAAGCGTTGCAAAAATAGGTCATCGAAAGACTTGTCTTTTAAAATGACAACATCTGTCGGCTAAAATGACAACATCTGTCGGCAAGCGATTCCGACTGCCGTTCGATACCCCCAAGTTTACAGGACTCCTATTATACTCATTTGCGGAGCAAATTCCACAAAAAATCGTGACAAACAGCAGAAAAACGACAATCTGAACGATTTATCCGGAAAAATGGTGTTGAAGGTCAAGGCTTGATTATCAGGATTCCGAATCATGACGAAAACGGTGTTTATTGATTTCCACGACAACATTTTTGATGCTATGACCATGCTGGTTACACCTAAAGCCACGGACACCATTTACCAAGCCGTTCTCCATCTCTTGCGACAGCAAGGAGTTGATGAAAATGAACATCTGCAACAAAGCGTTCTTATCGCCGATGGTTTGTTTCTCGGATATCGATTTCAAACGGCGTCGTTACATATCGACTGGTTGGCTCAACATGATGTTCTTGTACTAAAAAACAAAGAGGAAAGAATATTGCTGCAGAAAAAATTATCATCTCGAAAACCAATTGCCTCTGAAATGACGCCAAACAGCGATCATCGGCCCGTTGCAGCATAGTTGCAATTGCAGATTAGGAAAAACAGATAAAATGCAACATTATAAACATCGCTTTATTAGGATTTTTTTAGTTTTATCGTTGTTTACGAAGAGTCCGGTGCCGATAAAAAACATAATGGTTAAGACTTCATCTTGAATACCAATTCCTAATCCTAAATAGTAAAGTAAACTACTTTGTTGTGTCCATCGAATGATTTTGAGGAAATGGGCACCCATGTTTTGTGTCAGTTACATCAAGAAAAGGACAAAAGGACAATGAAAAAAATCGTCGTCACTTCATTATTTGCCGCAATGATCCTTGCGATTTCGACATGCATCACGTGGGCCCAAACCTGTTCCCCCTGTGGTCCTTCGAACTATCCGTCTTACCAGCAGTTTTGCCAGCAGAACTACGGTGATTCGTGTGTCGGACAAAGTATTTTCAACGACAAAATGGTCAGGCCGTTTAACCATGGCTTGTCCGCATGTTGCGACCCCTGTTCCGCTTGCTGTTTTGGCGTGGGGCTTGGCCGGTTTTTTGGTCGAAACGTCCCATGTGCAGGACCTGACTTCGGCTACACTTACACGCCGGGCTATGGTGCCAATGGACAAGGCCTGACGCCGCGTTCGGCATGGGGTTATGGTGCCGATAGCCGATCACCGTCCTATACTTACCGCTCTCCGAGAGATTTCCTGAACCCGAATCCCCCAAGCATCGGCTACTGATCCCAACAGCAACCGAGAGACACAGAGGAGGCAGTTTTTGCCTCCTTTTTTATTGGAACGATACTGTCCGTTCATTTCATAACTCTTCCCGGTCCCGCGACTATCTTTTGACTGGAAAAACGGCAGGCCGCCCGGTCGTCAAGATGCGATCTTAAATTATTGTCGTGCATTGTCTTACAGCACACAGGTGAAACAGATCGATATGATTTTCACAGATAAATCTGTGAAAATCTCTTGTGAAAAAACGGAAAATCGGTGTTTCGTGAACATCGGGTATTATATATAATACCGTGCAACACCATAAACTTTGTGTGATCCTTTTTGGGTCATTTTTTCAGCACCGGATCTTGCAACATCGCTCTTTTCAGGCAGTACCAGTTTTTAGTGCGATTATCTTTCTTTGACTCAATTACGATACAAAAAATATGCAGCAACACGTTCCCAACAACCGTTTGCAAGTGACCTCGACGCTTCCACCGCTCGTGCAGGGTGGTCAACCGCTTGGCGGTGGGCCGCAGTTGAGCGTCAACGGAATCATGCGGGGTTTCGACGAAACGCTTGCGGCTCATCCCAAGACCTGGCAAAACGAAGACGAAACTTACACGACCATCGTCCGTTACGAACCCCAAGACCATCCTGAGACTGAAGTCCGCGACCCATTCAGCAAAAATCCAACACAGGAACGACCAATGACTCCGACAAACGTTGTCCCACCGCACCGGAAACCCATCGCGGCATCGACCCAATCGCTTTACGATGACCGGGAAAACAGCGGCGCATTGCAGATGGTGGCAGTTGATCTGTTCAAAAGCTATCGCAAGGGTAAGCTGATTGTGCCGGTCCTCAAGGGGGTTAATCTTGGCGTTCGCGAAGGGGAAATGCTGGCCATTGTCGGGCAAAGCGGTTCCGGCAAAAGCACACTGCTCCACCTGCTCGGCACACTCGACTCGCCCGACTCGGGCAGTATTCATTTCGACGGCCAGCGCATCGATTCGCTTTCTGGCGGCCAGCGCGACCTGTTGCGCAACCAGTTTATCGGTATGATCTTTCAGTTTTACCACCTCATCCCCGAAATGACGACGCTCGAAAACGTGCTTTCGCCGATCATGATCCGCGAATCCGTTTGGGGGTACATGTCCCAACGCAAGCAATACCGCCGAAAAGCAACCGAATTGCTCGAACGCGTCGGGCTGGGGCACCGTCTTCGGCACAAGCCGAACGAACTCTCCGGCGGCGAAATGCAGCGAGCCGCCATTGCCAGAGCGTTGATTTCTGACCCGCAAATTCTTCTCGCCGACGAACCGACGGGAAATCTCGACCTCAACAGTGCAAAAGAAGTGCTGAAATTACTCTGCGACTTGAACCGTGAGAAAAAAGTGACTATATTAATGGTGACGCACGACCCCGGCATCGCCCAGGAATCCGACCGGACAGTGCGACTGGTCGATGGCAGGGTGGTACGGTAATCAGCACGGTATTCAGAGCACAACAATTCAGAGCACGTGGCGTAAACCATTACCTGGTATGGCGGTTACGGCGTGGTTATCCTGTCTTGAAAATCATTCGTGTCCATTCGCAGTGAAAAAAGAGGAAAAAATGAAGAAATTACGGGTGTACGTGGACACGTCCGTTGTCGGCGGTAAATTTGATAACGTACACACATTCGCAACACAAGCGTTTTGGGATGCTGTTGAAATGAGGCGACATCGTGGTTCTTGCATCGGACGTATTGGAAGAAGAGGTGGAACGTTCGCCACAGCATATCCGGGATTTTTTTGATGGACTGCCGGCCTCACAGGTCGAGCGGATGATTTCGACGGATGAATCTGACGCCCTGGCAAATCGGTATCTTGCCGCAAACGTTGTTGGCAAGGAGAGTTTGAATGATTGCAAGCACGTCGCTCTGGCAACAATCCATTCCGACGGAATCGTGAGTTGGAACTTGCGGGATATGGTAAAACGTCAACAGAAATACAACAACGTCAACAAGGATCTATGACAAATGATAATACCGACTGGTTTCCGGAAGCGATCCCCGGCTTCGATTGCGTAAAAATGAAGTGGAAAATTCAGGCACAGATTTACGAGGAAACCAAATTTATGACCTCCGAAGAACAGCGGGAACGGCTCCGGCAAGCCAGCAAGCGGGCGGCTCTTCGCCGGAAAGAACTTGCCGAACGTCAAGTGGCTGAATCCGTTTGAACAAAACGAAAACTACAAGCAACGCAAAACATCAAAGACTACGAATCCATGTCAGAAGTACCGACCAACCCCATGTTGAAAAGGATTTTGATCGCCATCGCCGGCGTCACGATTCTCGGTGCGGTTTTGTTATATTTGCTTGCGACTTACCCAGCGGGTGAGTATCGTGTGGCGGATGAGCTTAGAGCACGAAAATTCGGGATTTATTATGATCGGCAAGATTATCATATCTGGAAACATCTCGTTGCTGTTGGTGGAAGAGATCGGAGTATCACGGAGGACGATTGCCGACTCTTATGTCAGTTGCCTCATTTACAGAGCTTGGGGTTTGAACGTTGTGACTTTTCGGAGTCCAATGAAATCAGGAAATTGGCGGCTTGTCCGATCCGATTCTTTGCGTTCGTCAATGCGAGTTTGAATGATTCCGATTTGGCGGACTTTGCGAAATGGACAAAACTCGAACGTCTCCATATCTATGGGAATGCCGGGATTACTGACGCGGTTTTCGAGTATTTGGAGAAGATTGCCTCTTTGAGGGATTTGTGTATCGCGGGAACAAGCGTCACCCAAGACGGCGTCAGGGAATTCCAAAAGAAACGCCCCGACGTTAAAGTATTTTTTGAGTGATTCCCTTGCCCATGCAAGACGACGAAATGACAATGCCAAATGATAACCAGTTGAAAATCCGGGGAATGAGAGTTTTTCACGGTACAAACGTTGTCATAGAACATCCCAAAATCATCAATCGGTTCAAAACGCTTGATTTCGGCGAAGGTTTTTACACAACGGAAAATGAGAACCAGGCAAGGAATTTTGCCGTCAAGGTTTGTGAACGAAGGAGTCCAAAACTGTTTCCTGTGGTCAACTGCTATGAGTTCCACGAGGATTTGAGTCAATCATGAACAAGGAATGCAAATTTTTAATTTTTGTTGTGGAGTATTACCGCAACAAAAAAGATTTGTCGGGAGAAGAAGTGATTGACCTGTTCGACAAATATCACGTCTGGGATTTGGCAAGAAAATCATATTTTCTCTGGCATATCGAATCGCCCGACAATTTTGTGCGGGAAATTGACAGTTTCATAAGTGATGCCCAATACTTTAACAACCATCAAACACCAATACACACATGAGCTTACAAATTTACATCAACGGCGAATTTTTCGACAAGGACAACGCGAAGATCAGCGTTTTCGACCACGGTCTGCTGTACGGCGACGGCGTTTTCGAGGGGTTGCGTTGCTACAACGGCAAGGTGTTCCGGCTCGAACAGCACATCGACCGCCTTTGGGACTCGGCCAAGTCGCTGGCCATTGAAATCCCGATGACCAAGACGGAAATGATCCAGGCAACCCAAAAGGCGGTCCTGCTCAACAACGTCAACGAGGGTTACATTCGCATCGTGGTCACGCGGGGGATCGGCGATCTCGGGCTTGACCCCTACGTGTGCGGACCGCCGCAGGTGATTATCATCGCCGCGCAACTGGCACTCTACCCGAAGGAATTGTACGAAACGGGACTCGACATTGTCACCGCCGGCACAATGCGCATGCCGCCGGCGGCACTCAACCCGCGCGTCAAGTCGCTCAATTATCTCAACAGCATCATGGCCAAAATCGAGGCTCTGCGTGCCGGTTGCGAAGAGGCACTCATGCTCAACCACAAGGGTGAGGTCTCCGAATGCACGGGCGACAACATCTTCATCATCAAAAACGGCGTGTTGATGACCCCGCCCATCGACGCGGGCATTCTCGAAGGCGTGACGCGCAACGTCGTGCTGGAACTGGCCGCCCAACTCGGCATCCCGGCGAAGGAAACCGCTTTCACGCGGCACGACGTGTTCGTCGCCGACGAGTGCTTTTTGACCGGTTCCGCCGCCGAACTGATCCCCGTTGTTTCCATCGACAAACGCACCATCGGCAACGGCAAACCCGGCCCCATCACAAAACAACTGCTCGACGCGTTCCATGAAGTGGTGAAGCGGTAATTTTTCGTCAAAACGACAAGCCGGAAAACAAAAGCCGGAATGGAACGCAGTGCAAGTGCAATGACGGGATTGTCGCTATTTTTCACCACAAAGAAGTGCAGAGTGCAAAGTGCAAAGTGCAAAGTGCAAAGTGCAAAGTGCAGAGTGCAGAGTGCAGAATGCAGAATGCAGAATGTTTAAGATTCAGAGCCGCGAGAGTCA
>WRMR01000277.1 GCA_009776995.1 Planctomycetaceae bacterium
CGACCGTCCAGGTCGTGCGCGTCATCAAATCGAGATGCGAAAGGAAACAACTGGCACTGCCGTCGGGGTTGCTGCGGACAAGATAATCGACCGGCGACGAACAGTGCGGCGAGTGTCCGACCACACCGAAGTTGAATTCCATCCCGCCGCTTGTCCAGGGGCCGCGCATGGCCACGTCGCGAAATTTGACGACCGGGTTGTCGAACAACAGGGACTCGCCGGTGGATTTGACGGTTGCCGACCAGATTTTGCCGCCGATTTCGGGATAAATCGCCAGTTTGAGGAAGGTGTTTTCCAGTTCGACGACCTTCCATTTTTTTTGCGACGACGTTTCGGCGTAAGTGTCGAACCGGAAATACGGGTAGATCGACGGATTCGCAATCGGGTTGGAATCGGAAAACGGATAGGTCTTGCGGTCCGTTTCGTATTCCTTGAACCGTGTCCACGAAAACGATTGCCCCGGCGCAATCCGCGCCAGCGGGATCAAGATAACAATGACGCATAAAAATAAACGAATGTTCGGCATGGAAAAACTCCAGGTAGGACTCACGCGTAAAAAGCAATTCGACTCATCAGAGCCGCGACGGTCACGGAGCGGTCAATCCGCTCGATAACTCTTGCGGCTCTGATGGAAATGCTCACATGATTTTTTCGCGACTCTTGATTCTCACGACAATGCCCGGGTCAGCTCGACAATCGGCATGAACATTCCGATCACGATCAGGCCGACCAGGGTGCCGATGAACAGGATGCACGGGATAAAAACGAACTTGCTCACCAGGTCGCTTGTCCCGCTGTGTTTCAATTCCTTGCTGGTTGCGATCTGGTCGATCACGACGGGCAGGTTGCCGGTGCGTTCGGCGGTTTCCAGCAGCCGCGATTCCCGCGATGTCACCATGCCCGCCCCGCGGAAGGCGTCAATCCAGTTGCCGCCGTTCTGGATTTTCGTGTTGATGCGTTTCGCGGTGTCCTTGAGGTACGAACTGCCCGCGACGCGCTGGTACGTGTCGATGCTGTCGGGAATCGGCACCTGATTTTTCAGTCCCGTGCAGAAAATCCGCAGGAACCTCGCCGCGTCAAGACTGCGGAACAGCCGCCGCAGGCCGAAGGGCCGTGCCGTCACGACGTCCGTTTGCATGATGAGGTAAAAGACCAGTGCCGCGATCACGACGGGCACGATCGGCGCGAACAAAAACCAAAAGTCAATGAAAAATTCAGTGAACCTGACAATGGCCATTGTCAAAGGAGGCAGCGAAATGCCGAAGTCCTCGAAAATCTTGATGTATTGCGGGACGATCCACATCATCAGGAAGATGGTCACGGGAAAAATCGGGAGACACAGGGCCAGCAGGTAACCGACGCGGAACACGCTGTTCGATTCCGACAGGGCGCGGTTGCGCGAGTCATGCGAAATGTCCTCCAGCGTTTGGAGCGTCTGTTTTTCATCCGCGCCGAGCGCGAGTATCCCGCACACATCGTAGCGGGCCAGCCCCGGATTTTGCCCCAAGGCGGCGGCAGGCGAAAGGCCGCGTTCCAGCGAATCCGCGAGCCGGTCAAGCGATTTCCGAAAGAATCGCGAACAGGAGGCCGCGTAAGCCCGAATCATTTCCGCGGGCGGCGTTCCGGTTTCCATCGCGGTTTGAATCAGCGAAAGCATCACGCGCCGCCGCATGTCAACCAGCCTCGCCCAGAGGTAAAAAATCAGGGGAATCAAGCATACGACCATCTTCCAGGAGAACACGACGACAAGCGGGATGAGCAGGACCATGAGCAGCATCCCCGGAACGACGGCAACATTCTCAGCGGCATGGGCCGGGTCGCACAGGACGATGGCCGCCAGTCCGCCCAGCGCGGCGATGAACAAAATGCCAAGTGCCGCCCCGATATTCTGAAGCCGCTGACGCGACCGCCGGACGGCCACTTCGTACGCGATGGCCTGCATTTGGATGGGGCTGAATGCGGGATGTGACATGGGGTGAGTCCTTATGATTTTGCCTGTTGCCGGCAGGGGTTTTAACGAATATTCCGGATCCATTGCTCCGGCGGCACGATTTCCGGCGGATTTTTTCATCAAACGGTGATAACGTTTCACCAAACGGTGATAACGTTCCACCAAACGGTGATAACGTTCCATCAAACGGTGATAACGTTTCATCAAACGGTGATAACGTTCCATCAAACGGTGATAACGTTCCATCAAACGGTGATAACGTTCCATCAAACGGTGGTAACGTTCCATCCGTGGCGATCTCTTTTTGTACCCAAAACAAGTGGCTGGTGTTAGTGGCTAGTGGCTAGGGGCTAGGGGCTAGGGGCGAGTGGCTAGGAGTTAGGATCGGAATATTCTGCATTCTGCACTCTGCACTCTGCACTCTGCATTCTGCATTTCCTTCGTGGTGAAAAAAAACCGTGAACGCCGACTCACTTTTTACTATTACTCGTAAGCTCGGTAATCAGCGTAATGATCGGCATAAACATCGACAAGGTCACGATGCCTCCGCCGCCGAACATGGTCACGACGAACATCGGCATGGACATCGACTGGATGAACAGGAGCGAGCCTTCCTTTTGCTGCTCGGCGGTTTCGGCGGCCCGGCGCAAGGTTCGTGCCAAATCCCCGTCCGACTCCACGGCGTTGACCATCGGGCCCAGCCAGACCGGGAACAGCCAGTCGTAACGCAACACGATTTCGGTGAACGACATGCCCTTGCGTGCCGATTCCGCCGCGTCGCGGCAATCGCGCCGGTAGGCGGCGTTCCGCATCGTCTTGCCGCATTGTTCGAGTGCTTCGGGCAGCGGCACGTTCTGGCTGACCAGGCAGGCCATCTGACGTAACATGCGGCACATACAAAACTTGCGGCCAATACCCCCGAAAAGCGGGAACAGGTACCAGAATCGCGGGAACAACAGCCGCCGCGCCACGGCGAGAATGGCGAAAAACACGATTCCCGCAATGAGCAGCGTTCCGGTGGTGCATAAGTGGGACATGCGCAGGACGGTTGCCGTCAGCCAGGGCAATTTCACCCCAAAGTCATCGAATGTCGCCGCGAAACCCGGTGCGACGAAAATCATGAACAGCAGCAGGAACAGCAGCATCACGCAACACAAAAACACCGGATAGGCGAACGCCAGCACGAGGCGGTGGACCGCCGCGCTGCGGCCGGCTTCCAGCCGGGCGAGTTCCTCGAACGTGGCGGCAAAATCCGGGTTGTTCAGTGCCATTTCGAACATGCCGACGACCGGTTTCGGCAACCCAACCTGCGTGACGGCGAGTTTCGGGTCTTCGCCTTTTTCGAGCCGGTCGGCGAAACGCAACAGGGACTTTTCAAACGCGCCCGGCGATTGCGCACGGTCCTCGACGCCCAACCGGATGGCGTCGGCCAGCGGCATCTGCGATTTGACCGCCTGCGCAATGAGCATCATCGTCGCACTGTCGTCGCCGGTGAGTAGTTTTTCCAGGAAGCTTGACATGGTTTTGATTAGTGGCTAGTGGCGAGTGGCTAGGGGTGAGTGGCTAGTATTTTCTAGCCACTAAAACAGGAAAGCATATCCAAAATTTGCGTATAGGGCCAAATGACGGTCAGACAGTAACACAGGGCGATCAGCACGGCGAAAATCAACGTGATGACGCCCGGCAGAACCAGCTCGCATCGGGCGATGAGCAAATCGGCACGCACGCGGGATATTTTTGCGTACTGCTCAAGACCTTCGAGTAAAATCGCCTGATCCGTCATGCCCAATGCCCAGATGATGAGCGGCGAAATTGGGGAACGCGGGTAGGGTGTGCCGCGTCCGCCGGTCATGCGCGACTGCAACTGCTCCAGATTTTCCCGTGGCCAGTAGCGGTCGCTGGTCGCTTTGGCGGCAAGGAGAATCGCCTGGTCAAGCGGCACCGACGACCGGACAAGCGTCGCGAAAATTTGGGCAAAGGTCGCTTTCTGCATTTGCAGTGCCGCGCGGCCGAGCCAGGGAACCCAGTGGAACAACCCGACCCGTCCGGCGGACTGAATCAGGTTTCCCCGGGAGGATCGGGAGCACCACAGAAGGAAAACCGCCCACAAGGCAATCGGCACGAGCGTCATAACGGCCAGTACGTTGACCGCGTTGGCCCCGGCCCATTGCATCGCTCCGAGCAACGGCGTCGTGATGCGGTACGCCTCAAACGTTTCGGCAAAACGCGGACCGGCAAACAGGAACAAGCCGGTGAAAACAAACCAGAGCGTCGTGAACAGCACCATCGGGTAAAGTGCCGTCTGCACGAGAAATGACCGGCAATCGCGGAGTGTCCGGGCACTTTGGGCAATGGAATCGAGTGCCCCGGCAAGGTTCCCCGACCGGATGCCCGCCTCGACCACGGCGGCATAAACCGGCGGAAACACGGGATCATTGCGAATGGCCTCGGCAAGCGGCTTGCCGGTGCCAAGTTGCCCGGCCAGTTGGGTGAGATGCGAACCCAGCCTGGTGTGATGACCGCCGTTCCCGGCCACAAGCGTTTCTTCAATCGGCAACCCGGAACGAACGAGTGCCGAGATTTCGTCGCAAAGCCCGATCAGGTGATCCAGTTCTGCGGAGGAAATGTTGTGTGCCTGATCCGACATTGGACATGCCTTCTTGTGAAAAATTGACGTTTTTCATACCTCCAGACAAAATACCCAGCCCGATCATTGTATCAAAATTATTTTAAAAGACAAACATTTTTCTTTTTTTCAAAAAAAACTTTTTTTTCGTCAACGGATCAATCCAAAAAAGCTGCTCGTCATTGACGGCTCTACCGCATAACGCCAAGAAAAAGTGGAGTTTTAAAACAGCAGCCCGGAGCGTAAGCGACGGATTCTTCGGGTGCGGTACCATTGAACCTGTCACTTACGTTCCCAACTACTGCCCTGCTTAAAATACCAGATGATTGGCGTGGAACGGTGTAACTCCTGAAGAGTTACACATCTTGCATCACAAAAAATTTTGCTTAAACTGAATACTGTTTGCACTTCATCAAAAATCGGGTGAACGGTGAATTTTTATTAATTTTCAGTAACCAATACGGGTGATTGAACCTCCGGGGAACAATGCAGGATATTGTCAAAGAACTTCAATGGCGCGGCGCGATTCACCAAAAGACGGACGAAAACATCGGGACGTGGCTCAATGGGAAACGCCGCACGGTTTATATCGGGTTCGACCCGACGGCGGACAGCTTGCATGTCGGCCACCTGGTACAAATGATGACGTTGCGGCGTTTTCAACAGGCTGGACACCGTCCCATCGCGCTCGTTGGTGGGGCGACGGGCATGATTGGTGACCCGAGCGGCAAAAGCGAGGAACGCAATTTGCTCACCGTCGATGACATCCGCCGCAACGCCGAAGGCATGAGAAACCAGATGACGCGGTTTCTCGACTTCGACACGCACGATGGTGCCTTGCTGATCAACAACTATGACTGGCTCGGAAAATTCAGCTTCCTGGATTTCCTGCGCGATGTCGGCAAGCATTTTCCCGTCAATGTCATGATGGCGAAAGATTCGGTCAAATCGCGATTGGCCCAGTCGGACGCAGGCATGAGTTACACCGAATTCAGTTATCAACTCCTGCAATCCTACGATTTTTACTGGCTCCACAAGACCTGCAACTGCGAAATGCAGGTCGGCGGCAGCGACCAGTGGGGCAATATCACTGCGGGGATCGATTTCGTCCGGCGTATGGGCGGTCCGCAGTTGTACGGTCTGACCAGCCCGTTGCTGACCAAGAGCGATGGCAAAAAAATGGGCAAAACCGAATCCGGTTCGCTCTGGCTTGACGCCGGCCGGACGAGTCCTTACGTGTTTTATCAGTATTGGGTCAATCTCGACGACGCCGATGTGGACAAGGCACTCAAGTTTTTCACCGAAATGTCGCAGGAGGAAACACAGGCGGTCCTGGATGAGCATTTCCAATCGCCGGAAAAGCGTGTGGCGCAAAAACGCCTGGCCGACGACCTCACACGCTTGATTCACGGCGAAGAAGGCTTGCAGGCCGCACGACGGGCAACGGACATTTTCTTCGGTGCGGAAATCGCGGACCTGGCCGACGCGCAACTGCTTGCCGTTTTTGCTGATGTCAAAAGCCGGGAACTGCCGCGTACCGTGTTGAATGACGGATTGTCGATCATCGACGCCTTGGTCGAATCGGGGCTTGCCCCATCGAAAAGCGAAGCACGACGGACGCTTCAGGGCGGCGGGGCTTATGTCAACAACCGCAAAATCACCGGCATCGACACAAAACTCACGACGAAACACCTCGCCGGTGAAACGGTGATGATCCTGCGCAGCGGTAAAAAAAATTATGCTTTGCTCCGCTTCGTGTAACTTGTCATTCAAACCTGGTCGCTTATACTGCCGAACGCCATTTGACCGGTATTAATCTGGTATTAATAATTGTGACCTTTGTGAAAAGCTTTGTGGCCTTTGTGTTAAAATATTTCAACACAAAGATCACAAAGGAATGCACAAAGTGCAGAATGCAGAGCGCATTTCCTTCGTGCCTTGTGGTGAAAACAAGAGAATTTCTCGCAGAGGGCGCAAAGAACGCAGAGAATCCAAAACCAAAAACAATCTCTGCGCCCTCAGCGGCCTCTGCGCGAAATAAAAACCTTCGTGGTTCTTCGTGACCTTCGTGGTGAAAATTGAATACGAACCAACGAAAACACGAAATCAACGAACGGCGTGTGCCTCAAAATTTCGTAAATTTCGTTGTTTCGTTCAGTTCGTACAAAAAAGGAGCGGCGAGGGACGAGCGCAGAGAGCAGAACGCAGAGTGAAAAACACTTTGAACTTTGCGTTTTGAACTTTGCTCTCTGTATTCTGCACTTTCCCGCCGGAATAATCCCTCTGCGCGTTATAATGCGTCGTCGGCAGGT
>WRMR01000278.1 GCA_009776995.1 Planctomycetaceae bacterium
TTGGCCACGGTTTCCAAAAATGTCAACCCGGCGGCAATGACACACACACCGAAAAGAAAACCGGCGAATGCAATCATTTGCGGCTTGAATCGCGGCGGCTTCGCGGCGGCCTGGATGGTGACTTCTCCTGCGCCGGAATCGGTATTCGCATCCGCTGTCACTTCCCCGACAGCTTGGTCGTTTTCCGAAACGACGGCGATTCTTTGCCGTTGCGCCCAATCACTGATATAAGTGGCCGGCATGAACCAGAAACCGCCTGCCGCAACCATCAACAACCCCGCGATGATTCCGCCCTTGTAGCCCAATCGAATGGCCAGCCAGCCGGCGGGAAGTGCCATGAGAAAATAACCCAGATAATGGGCGAATTGCACCCAGGCTGATTGCGACTTGGACAACCCCAGTTCGTCCTGGAAGTGCTTGTCCATGGCGTCAATCATGCCGTTACAAAGTCCCCAAAGCAGGAACAACGAACTGATCAGGATAAACGTAAATGCCAGATTCTGGCCGTTTTCCAACGTAAAAAGACCTTTTTTCTCTGTGCTGTTACTCATAGAGATTCTATTGCCATGGTTAAAGGGAGCGACTTGGTTGTGGAAAAAAACGTTCTTCCCGATTCTCAGTGGAAAATGCGGGATTCTGGGTGATGCAAGTCCGTCACAGACCGCGTCATTAAATTTTATCCGTGAACTGCGCCTTGGTCAATCCCGCTTGAAGGGATGCAATAAAATCCGTTCAGTTTTCTTTTTAAAAACCATCGATTTTCTTGTGTTTAGAGTCTGGCTTTTTATTGACAGGATAATTAAAATAGAATAATCTTGTCAAAAAGACAAAATACACAAAATATATCAACATATATCAACCAAACTGATAAGTGCTTGCATCAGAAATAGAGGATCAGGCGGGAGACGTTCCAAGTGATTCTGGTGGATTTCCCGGGTTACTAAGGGTGTTTCATCATATTCCCTTAGAAACACTGGAAAGCACCCCACACACGAGCTTCGGCTCCCCTTTGTTCAAAAATTTTCCACTGTTATGCATACATAACATTTTGTCAATAATCATGTTATGTCTTTTTAACTTTGTGCTGTTGACAGTTTGAGTATATGCATGGTTGTTTGATATTCCATTTTGTGCGTTTTGTCCCGGAAAAACAAAACCATGTCAACTTTTCAACGTTTTTCAAAAGATTGGGTACAACAATGCAACAGCAACTCCACCGCATCGCGGCAGGCTTGGCGTGTCTTATGATACTCGCGTATGCCGCAAATGGCTTTTCACAGGATCAGGAAACGGCGGCATCTCTTGCGCCGGGCGTCAACGTCAGTGACACCGCACCGGTCAAGGCCGATGCGTCCGACGTTTCCCTGACGGTCGCCGAACTGGATGCCGTCTCACGAACTTCGAAATCGACTGCTTCCCAGGATGCGATCAAGCCGGTGATCGATATTGCCCGCGACGCGGAATGTATCGATGGCATGATCCCGCTTTACAAGTATAAGAACAAGTTGTACGCTGAAATCACCAGTGCCAACCTCAACACGGACTATCTCATCGCAATGGCTATCGCCAAGGGGACGGGCAACTCGGCCATCGGCGGTTACACGCTCGGATTTGGTGACGATTGGCTCTGGCAATTCCGCAAAGTCGATGACCGCATCCAGGTCGTTCGGCGTAACATCCGCTTTAAGGCCGATGGCGGCACACCTGAGTCGTTTGCCGTGCAGAACGCCTATTCCGACAGCATTTTGTACAGTCTGCCGATTGTCGCCAAAGGTCGAAATAGCGGCGACTTGATCGACCTCGATTCGATTTTCATGACTGACCTGCCGAAAATCGGCAGTCAGCTCGGCGGCTATTTCGTTCGTGACCGTTCCCAGTGGGGCAACGTCAAAGGCTTTTCCAACAATGCCGAAATCCGTGTCGAAGCCACCTACTCGACTTCCGGGCGAAATATCGCCGCACCGGACAGTTCAGCCGCCGGTGTGACGCTGCATTATTCGATCAGCAAACTGCCTTCGTCGGGCTACCAGCCGCGACTGGCTGATGACCGTATCGGTTTCTTCACCACAGTACACAAAAACTATTCGCGCAATCAAAACGACGACCATTTCGTCCGTTACATCAACCGCTGGAATCTGCAAAAACTTGATTCCGGTGCAGCCATGTCGCTTCCGAAAAAGCCGATTGTGTTCTGGGTCGAAAAAACCGTGCCGTTCAAGTACCGCAACGCGGTCAGAGAAGGCATTCTCGAATGGAACAAAGCCTTTGAAAAGGTGGGCATCGTCAACGCTATTGAAGTGCGGTTCCAGTCGGACGATGACACTTGGGACCCCGAAGACATCAACTATAACACGTTCCGATGGATTACCTCGGACGCGGGTTTTGCCATGGGGCCAAGCCACGTCAATCCGTTGACCGGCGAAATCCTGGATGCGGATATCATTTTTGACGCCGGATTCGTTGATTCATGGCATCACCGTTATGACATTCTCATTGCCGAGCAGTTGCCGGCGTTGACACGAGAAACATCGCGTCAGGAGCAATTGGCCATCTTGCGCGGACTGATTCCGCCGAAAGAACATGCCCATGACGCGGACGATGACGACGGCGAGGAACACAGTTGCAAATGCAGTGAGTGCAATTACTCCGACTTGATGGCCGATCAAGTCGCGTTCGGGGCACTGGCATTGGCTATCCTAGATGACGAGGGCGACGAACAACCGGCCCAGGAAAGACCCAGACGGGGGAGAGGGAGACGAGCGGAAACTCAGGAAGAGGAAAAGACCGAAGAGACGGTAACCGCTGACGAAAAGCCGGAGGGCGATTCGGACACAGAGGAGACAAAAGAGGAAGGAAGCGAAGAGGACTCGGAAAAGGCCGAAGACGAGCAGAAATCCGAAGAGAAAAAGCTCTCCCCGGAAGAACTCAAGAAGAAGATCGAAGCGGAATTTGAGAAGCTGTTGCTTGCCGGTTTGAAAGACGTGGTCATGCACGAAGTCGGGCACACGCTCGGTTTGCGGCACAACTTCAAGGCGAGCAGTTGGCTCACGATTGACGAAATCAACGATCCTGAACGCTCGAAAGACCTCGCCATTGCCGGTTCAATCATGGATTATCTGCCGCTGAACATCATGCCGAAAGGCGAAAATCAGGGCAACTACTTCATGCCGACCATCGGACCGTATGACCACCTAGCGATTGAGTACGGCTACAAGTTCCTCAGTGGCGGAACCGAAAGTGAAGCTGCGGAACTGCGGAAAATCGCGGCCCGCCAGGCGGAAAAGGGCATGAACTACGCGACGGACGAGGATGCCCGAATGTTTACTTACCCCGACCCGCTGGCGCAGGTTCGCGATCTCGGCTCCAACCCGATGGACTACGCCAAAGTCAACGCCCGGCTGTACGGGCAGTTGTTGCCCGGTCTGCTCGACCGTGCGACGAAAGAGGGGGAGAATTACGCCGACGTGAGATTTTATTTCAACGTCCTGCTCTCGCAACGGATGAACAGCATTGGATTTGTGGCCAAGAATATCGGCGGATTGTATATCAATCGAGACCACAAGGGCGATCCGGGCAACCGTCCGCCGATTCAGCCGGTCGATGCCGCCGTGCAGCGTGAATCGCTCCAGTTCATCTGTGAACAGGTGTTCGCCGTTGACAGTTTCAAAATTCCCGCCGAATTGTATAACAGCATGGGTACAAACCGCTGGTCGGACTGGGGTTCGACTGTCGGGCGGCCTGATTTTTCGCTCCGCTCACAATTGCTCAGTTGGCAACTTTCCATCCTGACGACCCTGCTTGACACCACAACGCTTGGACGGCTTGACGACACGGAAATGCGCGTGCCCGAAGGGGGTGACGTGCTGACCATCGCCGAACTGCTTGATGCGCTGACGGCCACGGTTTTCAAGGAACTCGAATCCATGCGGGAAGGCGAATTCACCGCCCAAAACCCGGCCATCAGCACACTGCGCCGCAGCTTGCAGGAAAAATACTACCTGTTGCTGGCTGATTACGCTTCGGGTGATCTGGCCATGTTTTACAGCATTCCCGATGCTTGCCAGCCGCTTTCGCGAGTACAGTTGCAAGCGATCCAGTCGAACATCAATGTGGTTCTCACAGGTCAAGCGACAATTGATGCCGCCTCGCGGGCCCACCTGCAAAACCTCCACGAGCGAATCCAAAAACTGCTCAACGCCGAAATGATCCGCCGGACACCGTAGTCTCCTTCTGAAGCGTTGTGTTGAACAGCGGGAGTCTTGTATTCCCGCTGTTTTTTACGTTTGAGTTACGATTGCGCCACCTGACTTGATTTTTGTGAACAGTAACCGGGAACGTAAGTGACCGGCGCAACCACGAACCGTGTTTCGACGCGTCAACAAATCATACTCGATAACTCGCATCTTCCCAAAACGCCCAGCAGTTCTCCATGGATTTCAGTACGCCAGGCTTCCCCTTCTTGCTTGGTGATTGTCACACATGGAAACCCATTCAGCTTCGGGAGCGTTTTCCCAAAGGTGGTAAAAATGCTATTGCATTTCCAGTTACATTTTGGCTCCAACTGTAAACGCAAAAGCGCACTATCATCCTGTGTCATTTGATTTGTCCTTAACTGTCATTCCGCCGGGACGATCATTTTTGATTTTTCGTCCGATGGCTTTGTCCTTTTTGCTTGTGGTCAGCGACGACACGCAATCGTCGAAGATCAAACCGCGCAGCACCAATTGCATGCGTTCTACACCAGGCAGTCGAAGCGCGTCGCGTCCTTGCAATACGGCTTTTTCACCTGTTGTTGCGCTGGTGGCACCTTGTTGCGCTGGTGGCACTTGAATGCTCAATCGCCAGGTGGGTCAGCAGGCGGCAGGCGATCATCACGGGATGCAGCCTCACGTGCCACAGCCGAGTCTCGTAAAAACGGAGAGTCGCCCAAACAAAAAATGCTTTCATGCAAGTTGAATCGTATGGGAGCCAAAAAAGTAGCGACCCACGGGAGCGGTAAAATTCTCAACCAATGCCATCATGATTTAAAAATGCTGCTTCGACATCTTAAACAAAGTTTGTAGGCGTTCACGTTTTTTTTCTCACCACGAAGGGACACGAAGAAGATGTGATAAAAGTCATTTCACGCAGAGATCGCCGAGGACGCAGGGATTCTTTATTTATTCCAAGATATCCGAATCGACGGAGTTGGCGAGAAATTCATATCGTGTACCGCCGAGATGCTTTGTTTTGCCGTATTTCGACTGGAGCGGCTCGTTTGTCAATTGCGCGATACTCTCCGGAATCGCGAATATTCCTTCGGCCTTTCCACCTGTCCCTACCACGATGACGCGGAAATTTCCTTCGTCGTCGAGCAAGACGCCCGCTTCAACCGCCCCCGCCCCCTTCGGTTCGCTCTCGACATCCAGTGCAAGAGGTGGTTGCGTACTCATGATGAACGGTTCAAGCTCCTTGACGGACTTCACCATTTCGACAACTTTCGGCCATTCCCTTTCGCCGCTGCCGGGAAGAAGTCTGTCGTAACGCTGCATGACGTCGAAATTACTGTAAAACACAAAGCCCTTCGCCCCGAGCATCGCGGCGTACAGTGCCATCGTCCGCATTTCATCAAGCGTCGGAAAATGCGACTCGGCAAACGCTTTGGGATCGTTATTGAGCCGATAGACGCCCCAGTTGAAAATCTGCGGCACCACCCAAACCGGCAAGCCCGTCATACGTCCCGCCGTCATGGCGGTTTTGACGTGCTTGATTGACTGTTCGACCGGCTTTTCGGAAATCGGGTACGGATCGACGCCGATCACGTCACCCGAAATCCCATAGTACGGCAAGTCTTCATATCGGTAGGTCAGCGTCCAGGTCGGGTGCCAGGGATCAAGACGCGAAATCAGGCGTCGCAACGCAACGATCTGTGGAACGTCCTTGCGGAGTTCTTCGTCGCTGATATACCAGGCGAGCAATGCCGGGTGATCCTTGACGGTCTGGACCGCCAGTTCCGAAACAGCATCAATCCCTTCGGCTCCGGCCCAGTTTTTCCTTGTACCGGGATGATGTGCAAACTGATCTTTCAGGGAGAAAATCAGTTTCAGACCGTGCTTGTCAATCAGGTCGAGTCCCTCCCGGACGTTTTTGATTGGGTCCCCGCGATCGGCGTTTCCTTTCAGTTCGAGACTGTTGTAGAGTTGCAGACAATTGAAACCGGCGTCTTTCAGGCGTCGATAGTTCGCTTCGTCGGCAAATCCGTAAACGCCAAGCGGCATGAACGGTTTTCCATCAACAATGGCGCGGCCAAATTCGTCGATAATGCAGGCATTCATCGGTGGTGGAGTGTCAGGGCGGGCTTCCAGATGGAACGTTTCCCCGCTGAGAATGACCTTCTTGTCCACGTCGGCGATTTTCACGGCAATTTCGACGGACCCCGGTTCAAGTTTGCCTGCATCGCCTCGAAAAACAAGCTTGTCCGGTTTCAGAAGGAGATATCGACTCTTTCCGCCATTCGTTATTGACGCGACAATCATGGAATTTTCCGGAATGGTCTTCTCAACACGTAACGCAAAGCGGCCATCGTCGCCGAAGAACGACAACCGGTCAGGCCGGGTCAGCACTGCGGCAGGCGGGATAACCGTGCTTCGAACCTCAACGTCATCGAACCAGATTTTGCCAACGACTTTTTGTCGAAGGTAGAGCTTCAAATCAGTTTGGCGTCCCGTTGCCACTTCCGGCGGTGTTCTGAAGACCACGCTGACCTGTTGCCAATCGGCGTCGATTTTGTCGGTCGAATAGTAAGCCCCTCCGCCAACCCATTGACCGTTCTGGGAATATTCAACGCAAATCACTCCGATATTTTTTTCG
>WRMR01000279.1 GCA_009776995.1 Planctomycetaceae bacterium
TAGTTGGGTTATTCACACAACAAAACGTCAGCAACAAAACCTTATTTTTTCGACAAAACAACCTCAGTAGCAAGGAAAACCCCATCAACCTCAACCTTATTACCTTATTTGCTCTTTTTGTTGATCGTTTGTTGGTAAAATTTCAAAAATGTTTCATATTCGTCCTGATAACTCTGTTTGGTATGATGTTCTTTTTGATTGAAAATATAATCGCAAACTCTTGCGATATCTCTTTTGGACACGGAAAAGGCCGAACAAGTTTGTTGCCACTGAAATAATCCAACACACAATTTATTTTCATTGATAAAACGCTCTGAACTTCCTGCAATGATTGTAGCCAAACTCTCTTCATCTAACCCCGGCGACCGGGAAATCAAGCAATGAACATGTTCTGGATTGGCATAAATGGCATATAAATGGCAAGCATTGTTATTTACGATTCCTGTCATGTATTTTTCGATCCGTTGACGATTTTTTTCAAGGATGAGCGGCATACGATTGAAAACAGTAAACACAAAATGCGTGTAAAGGTTATTGTATTCAACTCTCATAAAAACGGCGAGTCATCGGTCAAAATAAGGTCATAAGGTTATTTCTTTGAGCGTTTTTGGCTACAGAGGTTGTTTTGTTGGAAAAATAAGGTGAAAATAAGGTTTTATGTAAACAATAATAATGCCCTTCTTCGCCTCCCGTTTATTGTGATTGGTTGGCATACCGCCGGGATTCCGCGAGTGCGGTGTCAGGATCATCGGGGTTGGAAACTGGGGCGACCGGATTTGTCCTTACACGCCCGGTGTTCTGATCAATCGTCACCCAAAAATTCGACATATCCTGGTAGTTGCGTTGAATATCACCTTCGGGCGGATAATGAGATTGTCCGTAAGGATCGTCCCACTTACGACCGGCAAGCTCCCAGCGCCCCACCAAGAAATGAATTGGTTCATTTCCCGCCTTGCCCTCGCTGAAAGGAGGGAAAAGGGATGGACTAATCAAGGAAACAGAGCCGGATGGCGAAAACATGACGATGACCGGATCCGAATCATCAGGAATATTCCCAATCTTCGGTCTGAAATCGCTTGCAACCCTAAAACTGTCAGGAATCTCCACATGTCCTCCAGCTCCCGCTATAAGGTCTTTGTCATTGACTCCCGAATAAAATAAATCGACGATGATACCGCTTGGAAAACCGATGGGTGGTGTAAGCGTCAATTGTGGAGTTCCAGACCTGGGAAGCCGAAGCACTTTGAATGTCGCAGGGGAAGTAGAGTGAATCTCTCGAATGACATTGAAATCACCCGGTACAATCTGTGGCGAAAATTCCCCAGAGGCACTTAACACCCGAGTAATGGTATAAAACGGTCCCTGATTGTCGAACTGAATCTTATCTCCGGCTTGAACCATTTTGTTCCAATAGGGTGCTTCCACCTGCTGACTATCGGGTAACCATTGATTATCCTGCCATACATAGAACGCAATGTTTCCAGAAGAGTCAACAGCAACCCGAACATTGGAATTCATGCCAACATAGGGGGGCGGAACTTCGACCTGACGGATGACCAGGCAGGAGTCGTTGTTTGGGAAAATCATACCGTTATTGGTATTGTTATCCGTGTACCGTTCAAACATGACACCGCAGTCGCGTCCGGTTTCGATTGCCCGGATTCGGGCGGAGTTCAGATAAATCGAGAGCATCTGCGCCGCGTCCGCCTGCTTGCGTGACGCCAACATGGGTCTGACCACCGGGACGCTGACGACCACCAGCGACAAGACAATTGTGGTAACAATCATCAACTCCACCAATGTCATACCGCGTCTGCCGTCTGCCGTCTGCCGTCTGCCGTCTCTCATTTTACCGCCCTCCCAATCTGTGGTTGTGTATGTTGTCGAGTTCACCGCCGTCTGAATCAAAAGGAGCACCCCAACCACGTTGAAACGGATTACGAATGACATTTTCCAAGCCTTCTCCGTCTGGTGTTGTGAAGTTCCATTTTCCATCCGGACCGGCGGAGCAAATAAGCGGAACCAGGAAAAAACCGGGGCGCGACGAATAGACATTCGTACCATCATAGTTTCTGACTTTCGCCACATCAAGCGGATCAGGATACTTCAAGAGTGTTTCGAAAATATTTCGATGCCTCGAAAAAAAACGTGAGGGATCGTATGGTAAGCGAAATGCATCCCCCCATTGAACGGCTTTTTTATTTTCGTAATCATCCCATAGCTCGCTTAATGCCGTTTTTTTATCCACCGATTCACTGTATTCCTGGAAATATTCATTTCTCAAAACATCCGGCGAGAGTTCCTCTTTCCAGACATTTTCATTATTAGAATGGTTGGGAGAACCACCGGTCCATTTCCAGAGGTCAGGTTGCCGGTTGCTTCCAGCGAAACCGGGTGCCCAGCGGAGATAACGGATTGGTCGCCCCCACGCATCGACGAAACAAGGCAACCCGTCTCCGTCGGGAATAGCGACTCCACGCTCGCCGAACATCTCGCGTGCTTCGGGATTGCCGTTCATAACGATCTGGTACAGTAATTTGGCACTTTCGTGATTTCGGACGGTGTCATAGACAGGATAGAGGTCGTCCTTGTCGTCATAAGCTGGGGTGAGATCGAAAACATTGTGGTCATCACTGAGAGACATGTTTTGGGCCTTAGCGGCCGTACGAACCGCTTGTTCAAATGCCCTCATGTAAACCCTGCGAAGCGGTGGGTCTGCGACACCGGTTTGCGGAGGAAAAATGACCTCTTCCCAAGAACAAGGCATCTCCATTCGCATCGTGTCCCAGAGGCGTTCCAACCGTTCTTGTGGGGTATTACCCTCTATCCGTCGGTTACTGTACGTTTCATACAATTCGCAGATTGCGGTGTCGATTCGGGCAATGGTTGCCTCGGTGGCCGCGATTCGGGAACTGCGCTGCGCCGAACCGACCACGAGCAGCGTCATCGTTGCCAGCATCGCGATGATCGTAATGACGACCAACAGCTCAACCAGCGTGAACGCTTTTCTCAAATAGTTGCGGGTCATTGGTTCAACGCTCCTCTCAAAGTGGCCGTGTCGGTAAAGTTCACAATGTTATCGTAGTCCCCATAGGTAATGGCACCGCCTTCGTCCCCCATATAGGCGATGAAAATCGTCGGATCAGTAATACTTGCCGGATCATCAATAATGACCGAATCACGGTCCCCAAAACTCTCATCACGTCCCGGATGAATTAACTGGTACTTTTTGGCAGCCTGCCAGACAAGCGGGGATTCCGTTGATTTTGATCTTGCGTAAGGAACGGCGATCCCGAAATCACCCAAGACGCAGGCGAGCGGAATAAAACTGCCTCCGACATTTCGCATATACGCATTGGCCTCACCCGACGCGGTACTCCGGAAATAAACCACCGGTTTTTTGTCAATGGCATAACAGCGAACCGGTCCCAGTTCCATTGTGTTTTTGTCACTAAAGTCAAACCTTACTTCGGTTCGTTGGGTTCCGCCAGGTTCTGTGGGCAGTAGCCACGGACGCTCCAAGTCGGCACAGAAACCTTTATAAGATTGGCTTGTACCGTCATAATACCCACCGAGCCAAAACGCCAATGATGCCGCAATAAGTTGGCTCTCCGTTGCACCGGTCAAACCGAACCTCTCAAGGAAAACATCGTAAGGAGTTGGGACGGTGGGATCGGAGAAACTTGCCCTTTTCCAACGCGAGCGAACATGGCGCATGACCGCGTTCCCGTCATTGAGCATGGGCGGGTATTCGCCGAACTCGTTTTTGTACGCTTCGAGCGCGATTTCCATTTGCGACAGTTGCGCCTTGGTCATCGTTTCGATGGCTCTGGCCCGTACGATCCACGCCCCGCCGGCGGCCAGGCCGACCAGAACGCCGATGATCGTAATCACGACAAGCAGTTCCACCAACGTAAAACCGCGATCCTTTTGAGAAATTTGAATACACATGATGAATTCGCAATGAGTAATTCGTAATTAATTGGACATTTCCGTGATCAGTTTGATCAGCGGCATAAACAGGGCAATGACGATAAAGCCGACCAAAATGCCGAGGAACATGATGAGCAACGGCTCCAACATCGACATCAAACTTTCGGTCAACGTTTGGACTTCATCGTCGAACGTGTCGGCGACTTTGTAAAGCATCACGTCCAGTTCCCCGGTCTCCTCCCCCACATCAACCATGTTGACAACCATGTCGTCCAAAATCCGGTTACGGACCTTCATCATGTAAATCAACGCGCCGATAATCGGGATGAAGAAGAAAAAGTACAAAAGTGCCCCGAGATGAAAGCCCGGACTTGAGTGGGCCTTCATCGGGTTTGCAATCGTGTCGCCGTCGCGGATCGCCTCAAGTACCCGTTGGTACATCTGCTCAAACACCGCGTTGTTGCTCGTCTCCTTGGTGATGTGCAACGCCTCGAGGATCGGCACACCGCTGGTGACAAGCGTCCCGAGCGTCCGGGTGGTTCGGGCTACGGTCGTTTTTTCGAACAACTGACCGAATATCGGGATTTTCAACAGGAACAGGTGCCATCCGAACCGCCCGTAGGCAAAGCTGGTCGTCAACTTAATCATCAGCCAGATCGAAAACGGGATCAGCGGAAACAGAAACCAGTAGTCCATACACAACCGCGACCCGGTCATGAGAACCTGCGTCATAATCGGGAGTTCCGTCTCGAAACTGTCAAAAATTTCCTCGAATTTCGGGATAATGAATACCATAATAAATGTCAAAATCGCAATGGCGAAGAAGACAACCGCAATCGGGTAGGTCATCGCCGCCCGGATTTTGCGTTTGAGCTGTTCGGACCGCTCCAAAAACTCGGCCAGCCGCTGGAGGATCACTTCGAGCGCACCACCGGCCTCACCGGCTTTAATCATGTTGACGTAGAGCCGGTTGAAACATTTCGGCGTTTTGGCCATCGCTTCGGAGAGGCTGGCCCCGCTTTCGATTTCCTGGCAGACGTCGATCAGGGCGTTTCGCAGCGCACCGGGCTTGGACTGGATCATCAGGATATTCAAGCTGCGCAAAATCGGCAAACCGGCGTCCTGAAGGATCGAAAGCTGCCGCGTGAACATCGTCAACTGTTTCGAGCCGACGCGACCGAAGGAAAACGTTTTTCCGTCGTTTTTCTTGTCCGCTTTTTTGACCTTGCGGTCTTTGTACGGAGCGATTTTGGTGACGATATACCCCATTTGGCGTATCGTCTGTTGCGCTTCGTCCTCGGTCGTGGCATCAATGATGTCCTTGATTTCCTTCCCGGTCGCGTCAATCGCTTCAAATTTGAACTGAGGCATGGTTTAGTGGGGAGTGGGGAGTGGGGAGTGGGGAGTAGAAAACATTCACGATCCACTCTGTAAACTGTTCATCAAACCGTTAAGTAATTTTGAAATTTCTTCCGATCTGCCCAGTATTTGTTCCGACAAATGATCGTCGATATACTTCAATCGACTGGCCAAAATGATTTGTGTTTCCATTTCTGCTCTTGAACCGCGTGCAATCGACAAAAAGTGTAAAAATTCCAAGGTTGATTTTCTGGCCTGTCCCTCCGCGATATTCGATGGTATGGAAACAACAGACCTTCTCAACTGACTCGTCAAACCATAGAGTTCTTCTCTGGGAAATTGTTTTGTCGCCTGATAAACCAATTCCACCAACTCCATAGACTTTTGCCAAACAATCAATTCACGATAATTCTTTACTGCCATTGTTAATGAGTGGAGAGTGTGGCGTGAAAAGTGAAGAGGATGGAGTGAAAAACAGGCACTTCCCACTCCCCACTCCCCACTCTCCGCTCTCCACTATTCAACGACTGTTTCCCGCACGACTTCGTCAATGGTCGAAATTCCGTGGTAAATTTTGTCCAGTCCGGCGTCACGCAAGGTCAACATGCCGTTACGCTGGGCGGCACTGCGCATGTCGGCGGCGGAACTGTTTCTGTTGATCAAATCACGAATTTCGTCGTTGATCACCATAAACTCGTGAATCGCCGTCCGTCCTTTGTACCCGGTGTTGTTACAGGTCACGCAACCCCGTCCGCGATAAAACGACTTGCCCGCGATTTCCTGTTGTGAAAGCTGGATTTCGTACAGTTGTTCCGGCGGCGGCGTGTATTTTTCCTTGCATTCGACGCAAATTTTCCGCACAAGCCGCTGCGCGAGAATCGCTTCCAGCGTCGCGGTGATCAAAAAGGAAGGAATTCCCATATCCTTGAGCCGCGTCACCGTTGTCGGGGCGTCATTTGTGTGAAGCGTACTGAAGACCAAGTGCCCGGTGAGCGACGCCTGCACCGCGATTTCCGCCGTCTCCTGGTCCCGAATCTCACCGACGAGAATCTTGTCCGGGTCTTGCCGCAAGATCGAACGCAAACATTGCGCGAACGTGTTTCCGATGTCCGCGTCAATCGGCATTTGGATGATGCCGTCAATGTCGTATTCGACCGGGTCTTCGGTCGTCATCAGTTTGTCCGTTATCACGTTCAGCTCCGAAAGAGCCGCATAAAGCGTCGTCGTCTTGCCGGAACCGGTCGGACCGGTGACTAAAACGATCCCATTCGGCCGCTCAATCACTTTTCGGAAATGTTTCAACACGAACGGGTCCATACCGACATTTTCGAGGTTGAGCATCACGACCGACTTGTCGAGGATCCGGCAGACGACGCTCTCGCCGAACATCGTCGGGAGTACGGAAACGCGGAAGTCGATCGGGTGTCCGCCGACGCTCATGCGGATACGCCCGTCTTGCGGCAAACGTCTTTCGGCAATGTCGAGGTTCGACATGACCTTGATTCGCGTCGTGATCGCCGACGCCAAATGTCGCGGCGGCGGCACCATTTCGTACAA
>WRMR01000280.1 GCA_009776995.1 Planctomycetaceae bacterium
ATCAGTTCCAGAATCCCCTCGCCGATGAGCATGGCACCCTCGGAATCAAGAACCACCTGTTTGCCGTCGAGGTAATACTTTGCCTTTTTTCCGGAAGCAAGAGTAAAATCCCCGAATTGTAACGATTTTTCCCGAATCAGTTCTTTGAGTCGTTCGCGATTATATGTCATGATGTATCCCTTTCTGAGTGAAGAGGGCAGAGATTTCACTCAATTGTGGGCCCTTCAGCATTCGACTTCCACACGATGTTCTGGTCTTTGTACTCTGTTCTCTGCTCTTCTCGGTTGCAGGATGTCGTCACAGGCATTGCACACTTGGATGACGTCATAAGTGTAATTGTCAATACGAATGGGGTCATTTCCCGCATCGACGCCGGAACGGTTTCTTCGTGTTTCGCCCGTTCGTGCCCGGATCATTTGAAAATTACTGCAATAAGGAGTGTCACGACGCGAATAATCGCCGCAAAAAACGGCAATGCACGGGGGCCCGACCGCTGCGGCAATGTGCAGGAAATCGTTGTCGCCTCCGACGTAAATCAATGTCCGCCTTGCCAATGCGGCAAACTGGATCGCCGACAGAACCGGGGCCAACATAACCATTTCGCCCGATTCGGCCACGACTTTTTCCGCAATCCGTCTTTCGCGTTCGCCCTGCCAGGTCACGACTGTCGGCAGATTGAGCGTGTGTCCCAAATGTTCGGCAACCTGAATATAACGGTCGATCTCCCAAAAGGTGGAATTTGATTGTACCCCAATCCCCAACATTGCAAAAGGGGTGATTTCCAAGTCAAGTTCGCGAACAATCCCGCCGATGCTGCGCGACTCGCCGGGAATTTCCGGCAAAGCGTGATTGATGCTCACCCCCGTCACATTCAGCCTGTCCAACAATTGCCGATGTTGTTCCAGTTGGTACTCCGAGGGTTGTGTGTTTTTCACTTTTCCAAAGAAACCGCCTCGCGTTCCATTGATCGAGACGCGTTTGCGGCACCCGGAAAGTTTCAGTGCAAGTCCGCTTGTCACATCACCTTGCAAATCAAGGCACAAATCCGGTTCAAACGAGTGCAACCGTTTGCGCAGGGCTTGAATTTCGGCTATCTTCTTATACCATCCGGGTTTGGCGAGCATAAGCCAGTCGGCAATATCATAACTGTTCAAAAAATCGATCATCTCCGGCGCGGCAAGCCAGGCGATTTTTGCATGAGGATGATGAAATCGCAAAATATTGATGATGGGCAACGTGCGTATAACATCACGGATTGTCCCGAACTGGATTAGCAAAATTTTGTGAAACCGGGATGAGTGTGAAAAGCGTGTAAACAATGCATACTCCTTTACTAAACGATAACCGTTACTGACTCAACAAAAGTCTCATAGCGTTCTGTCGCTGAAATACCGCTCATTGGTATAAAACGCAACTTCATAATATCAAATGTAAAGAGTTATGCAAAATCTGTAAAGGGATTTTTCTTTTTTCATGTTTTTCCGCCATGAGGTAACGGGTCACGGCCGTTCTTTTTCACTGCGAATCTTTTTATTTCCCGCAGAGGACGCAGGAGTTATAAAAAGAATTCTTTGCGATCTCGGATACCATTTACAAAAATGAGGTTTGGCGGGGTACTTGCCTTACTCAAACGGCCCCCCGCCGTGGTTTATTCCGTCATCACCTCCATTTGTTGCCGGACGGACTCTTCGTGGATTTCCAGCAGGATTTCACGGACGAATTGCGAGTTGAGTGCTTTGGTGCAACCGAGCCGGATACGTTCTTCGACGATTTCGTTGTAGCGGGTACTCTGGAGCACGGGCATATTGTGTTCTTTCTTGTACGTTCCGATTTCGCAGGAGATTCGCATCCGCTCGGCCAGCAGGTCGAGCAGTTGTTCGTCGAGGTGGTCGATCCGGTTGCGGAGCGACGAAAGCTTTTCGCCCGGCCGGTTTTCATCGCGAACGATCAGCGATTTCAACAGCTTTTCGAGTTCGTCCGGCGTCATTTGCTGTTTCGCGTCGCTCATGGCGGATGAGGGATCATGATGCGTTTCGATCATCAGACCGTCGAAATTGAGGTCCATCGCCTGTTGCGAAAGCAGGGGGACAAATTCGCGCTTGCCGCTGATGTGACTTGGGTCGCAGAAGACCGGCAGATTCGGGATTTCATAACGCAGTTCGATTGGCAAGTGCCAGAGCGGTTCGTTGCGAAAAACCTTTTTTTCGTGCGAACTGAACCCGCGATGAATGGCCCCGATGCGTCGAAGTCCGGCGCGATGAAAGCGCTCAATGGCACCAACCCAAAGATCCAATTCCGGGTTGACCGGGTTTTTGATCAACACGGGAACGTTGATGCCGCGTAGTGCGCCGGCGATTTCCTGCACTGCAAACGGATTGACCGTCGTGCGGGCACCGATCCAGAGCATATCCACCCCCGCCGCCAGTGCCACGCCGACCTGGTCCCGACTGGCGACTTCGGTTGTGATGTACATGCCGGTTTCCGCTTTGACCCGCTTCAGCCACGGCAGACCGGCCAGTCCGACACCCTCGAAACTGCCGGGTTTGGTGCGGGGTTTCCAAATGCCGGCGCGGAAAATTTTGATGCCCTGGGCTGCAAGACCGCGTGCCGTTTGCATGACTTGCTCTTCCGACTCCGCACTGCAAGGGCCGGCGATCATGATGGGGCGTTTCGGATCGACGCCGGGAAGGGTAATGGGTTCGAGATCCATGGTTGACTCCTGTGACTGATTGACCTTATGATTGGGGTGATTTTCGAATTTCAATAAAAAAGCCGTCCTTGCGGGCGGCTTTTCGGTTTTTGGTTACTCAAACAAAAAAGCCGCGAGTTTTGTAACGCTCGCAGCTTTCTGATGATTTGATTGATTATGTTTTCAGCATCAACATAGCTTCACCGGAGCGTTATTGGTATAAAACCAATAAAACCGATAATAGCTATAATAAAAGTTGTTGCTGTTCAAAGTCATAGATGGGAAAAATTTCACTCGAAAAACTGTTTCAATTGAATATCGTCAAAAATGCGACGACTTTTCAAGTATAAAAAACACCTTTTGCAAAACTATTTTGTTAATTTTATTCCCCGTTTTGGAAGTTGTCAAGAGTGTTTGGGCTTATGCCGGAAAATTTTTGCAAGATTGTCCCCGATCAACCCCTGACTCAGACTATTCGTTTTCAACGCTTTGCCGACAATCATCTTTCATGACTTCAAAAGATAGTACAAAACCACGCCGAGAATCAAAACAGTGAATATGATAGCAGTCATCATTAACACGGAAGTCCTTTGCGTATCTGTGCCTGTGTCCAAACGCCAGTCGTCAATGTGGTTTTTTGTTGAATTTTGTGTATTTTTCGATTTTTTTAACTGAGATTTCTGAAAAATTTGTACGATTTCCGGGAAAACCAACCCCGCTTCGAGCCAGTCCTGCCAGCCTTCCCGCCAGACGAGCATCGTTGGACTAATGCGGCGTTCCCTGACCCAACTTTGGATGATCGGCAGTGTGGCGGGTCCAAACCGTTGGCCGTCCGGAAGTTGCACATACCAGACGACATCCGGGTTGTCAAAAGCCGAGGCCAGTACCGACGCTGCCACCGTGGAATCCGTCGTAAATTGTGCTGATGTCTGCCCGGTGTAGGGGGGCGTGTTGCCGAAATGGTCGTAAGAAGCGATTTCCGCTGTTTGGTCGTCCGCGAACACGTCAAAATCGTTCGGATTGCCGCCAGCCCCTGCCGCCAGCTTGTCCTGTTGCTCCCGTTCCTCACGCGAACTGGGCCGCGTACTCTTTTGCGGAATCAGCAGTTTGACCTGGCAATGCGGACAGATACCCCGCTTGCCCGCCAATTTTTCCTTGACGTTCAGCTTGTGACCGTTCGGACAGTAAAAACGTATTCCCATGATGACTTGCAAATCGAACGACGTTTTGGTAATATGAATAAGAGTGGTCAGTAGTTAGTGGTCAGTGACCAGTCACTGCTTACTGACCACTGCCAACTTTTTATATTATCGAACAAAGCATGAGCAAAGTCAAGAATCTTGTCGTGGCCCAGAGTGGCGGGCCGACCTGCGTGATCAACAGTTCGCTCCGGGGCGTGATTGAAGCGTCGCGGGAATTTGAGAACATCGGCACGGTCTATGGTGCCGTACATGGTATCGAAGGCGTACTGAAAGAAGAGTTGATCGACCTTTCGGCACAAAGTGAAGAGGAAGTCGCTCTGCTTCGATACACGCCGGTGGCCGGGTCCATCGGGACGTGTCGCTACAAACTCAGGGAAAAGCAGGTTGAGGATTTTGAACGGGTGATCGAAGTGTTCAAAGCCCACAACGTCGGGTATTTCCTGTACAACGGCGGTAATGACTCGATGGACACGGCCAACAAAATCGCACAACTGGCCCAACAACGCGGCTTGGATCTGATTGGCGTCGGCGTACCCAAGACGATTGACAACGATGTGGGCGACGCCGCGTTTCAGTTGATCGACCATACGCCCGGTTATGGTTCGGCGGCCAAGTATTGGATGCACACGGTGCAGTACGCCAACGAGGAGAACAAAGGCTCCTGTCCCGCCGACCCGGTGCTCGTCATGCAGGCGATGGGCCGCAAGATCGGGTACATCCCCGCCGCGGCAAGGCTGGCCGATCCCAAACGGCAGATGCCGCTCCAGATTTATCTGGCTGAAAGTCCCTGTTCGCTGGAGCAGTTGACCGACAACGTCAATGCTTCGCTCAAGCAGAACGGCCGCTGTGTTGTCGTGATCAGCGAAGGTTTCAACATCGGCAGTCTCGGCGAGGTCAAGGATTCGTTCGGTCACACGAGTTTCAGTTCGAGCCAAATCACCGTTGCCCAGGCGGTGGTCAATCATCTGAACAAGGTCGGCATTGCCGCGAAAGGTGCCGCACGGTGCAACGTTGCCGGAACGGATCAGCGGCACTCAATGGCTTACGCCTCGATTGTCGATCTTGACGAAGCGTATCGTGTCGGCCAAAAGGCGGTCGAACTCGCCGCGACGGAACAAGGCGGTTTCATGTCAACGATTCTGCGCGAACCGGGTATGATTTACAATGTGCGTTACGACCGCGTTCCGCTGCCGGACGTGGCGAACAGCGAACGGACGTTCCCGACGGATTGGATTGCGTCGAACGGCTATGACGTGACGGACGATTTCGTGAAATACGCGATGCCGCTGGTCGGCGAAGAGATGCTGACGTTACCGATGACCGGCGGCCGCCAGCGCATGACGCAATTTGCTCCGATCTTTGCGGAAAAGAAACTCCCGGCTTATGTTCCGCAAGCGGACAGATAACGGCAGGGCAGTCACGGCGTAGTATTGAGAACAATCTTTTTATTCATTGTTATACCATCGACCGCCAATAAACACTTTTTGCGATTGATTTTGTTCGTTGTTAAGTTCGTATGCTTTTGCAATTTCATTTAATTTTTCGCTCAAATTCGTCCATCGATTATCATTAGTATAAAATAAAACACGTTTTGTCCAATAGACATATTCTGGGAAATCGCCATTCTGTAATGATTGATGTGCTTTATTTTTGGCACCAATGTAGTCAAGTCCATGTTCATACCGAAAATGTTCAATTATGGCATATGCACCAATAATGAGACATATCACCACAAGACATGGAACTCCGCACCCTCCAATAAGGCAGTATTTCAAACGTTTGTTCATTGAGAAATCCTCCGGACAGTCGTGTGTTGGAGAGAGTCCTGGATTATGATGTCAAGTTCGTCATCATCATCCGGGATAGTCCTGAGTTTGTCAAGGATTATTCATGATGATGAGCCATAAAACTTTCCGTATAGGAATCAACGCGACGAAAAAGTTCCATGACTTTGACATACTTTTGCGGTTTTCCACGCTTTTCATATTCCGCTTTCATGAACACATAAAAATCGTGAAATGTTGGATATGGCCGAAATTTACGGCTGTCTTCGACAATATTATGGCACATGATTTCACGGTATAAGTGATTTTGTGCATAAAAATCGTTTGGTTCTGCTGTTTCTGCTTTTTCCTTGCAGCATTCACAATACATTTCAAATGATTCAGAATATCGTCCCATCCTGTAAAGAACACGGGCGATATTATGATCGCTCTCTTGGCCTTGCTGAACAATCGTATGGTAACGTTCAAGAGCTACATCATATTCGCCATTCAATTCGTAAGCGTAAGATAAATTGAGATACCACTCTATATTGCTAGATGAATATCCATATTTTTCTTTTAGCTGTTTGTGGTATTTTTCTTTCTTGTGAAAACATTTTGTGGCATAATAAACGGCACTCTTTCCATCCCCACTTTTCATCGCATCCAAATATTTGTGGTAAGGACGATGAGCAAAATAAATGAGAGAAATAATGCCGACTATTAAAACCACGACAAGCGTGATAACCGAGAAACATCCCCAAAGGCAACATTTCTCGGCATTAAAGCGAATTTTCAGGCACATGAGATAGCAATCGTTGATAAGGGTTTAAGTTTTTCGAATGGAACCGTATTTTGTTGTCCAGTATAAGTCCATTCCACTGACAGCGTTGGTGATGCCGATCATGCCGGGTTGCGTAAATGTCGTGCCTGCACCCGCTGCCGTGAATCGCGCAAGTGGGAGAGTGCTGTTTTTACGATGTTTTTTGCGAAAATCTTTTTTGTTTGGGAAGTTTTTCGAGATCAATGCCCTCAAGGATCATCAAAAGACCTGTGCGCGTGACGTTGATCGACTTGTTATCGCCGACTCGTGCCGGAAAACGAAACGTTCCGACTTCAAGCCGTTTGTACCAGATCGCAAATC
>WRMR01000281.1 GCA_009776995.1 Planctomycetaceae bacterium
GCGCTGCTGTGGTGTTGTTGGTGTTGGTTTATTTTTTTTTTTTGTTGTTTTGCGGCGCCCGGCGGTGTGGGGGGGGGGGGGGGGGGGGGGGGCTTCGTTTTTTCGTTTTTTTCCAATCGCCGTCCAACAACACATCCTGTTGCGAGCGGCAAATCTCAAAGTCCGGGTTCGACTGGACGGTTCCGGTGAACGTCAGCCAGCGCGGGTTCGAGTAGTGAGGGTCGAGGAACGTCACCTTTTGCCCGATCGGGAAATCCACCTTCGGCGAAGCCCCGAATTCGGATTCGTAATGCGTCATGATCCGCATCGGGTTGTAGTGGACGCCGTCCATGCGCCGCGGCGAAGCGCAATGCGCACAGGTGACCATCCCCTGATGCGGGAACGTTGAGTTGTGCATGAAGACGGGTTTGTTCGTGACGTACCGCATGAGAATTGCCGCCGGAATCAGCACGAAATCCGACTCGCAAAGTCCGAGGTAGCCTTCATCATTGAGCCAGCCGAGCGACAGGCAGGCGGAAGTGTTGGCGGCCTCGAACATCGTTCCCATGCAGCCGAGTACGGTGAGCGTTGACGCCTGGTTCGCGGCCAGAAATTCCTTGAACACCCCGTAAACGAGAAACGCCCGTGTGATGAAATCGCGTTGTGTTTCCAGCCTGGTGTGCGGCATTTGCAGATAAATGTCGGTCCAGGCTTCCGCCCTGGCGACGATTTCCGGGTTGGCACAAAAGCCTGCATACCGCTTTTCAAACTGCTCGTAGGAAATCTCGACGATCCCGTGCTGGAAGCGCGATTGACAGTTCGCGGGAGCGTTCGCATCATATTTGCCGCCGGCAGCACCGATGGCGATGGTCTTGTGACCGATGAAATTCTTGAGTGCGTAAAGTGCCCGTAATCGCCAAAGGATTTCATCGGGATCATCCACAACGAC
This sequence comes from Planctomycetaceae bacterium, assembly GCA_009776995.1. GTDB lineage: Bacteria > Planctomycetota > Planctomycetia > Pirellulales > Thermoguttaceae > WRMR01. The sequence continues at coordinate 929 of WRMR01000281.1, forward strand.
ATCTTCGACCGTCAACGGGCCGTGATTGCCGGCGGAGTTTTGCAACAGTTCGGGAGAGTCCGGCGGCTGCAAAAAACGGTCGCCGAGTGCCTCGTACCAGTAATAGATCGGTCCGTTCCGGTGCCGGACGAAAACGATGGTGTCGCGTGTCGGAGCGGGGGCAACGCAGGCATGAAACAAATCGCCGTGTCCCGTCGCGGCATAAAGCAACACGACGTCATAGTCCTGCTCATGAATTTTCTGAGCCTCTTCGGGACTCGTCACGGTCATCAGGGGGAGAAATTCCACCGCAAATCCCGCCGCCGCTTTCATCTGACGGAGTTCCTGGCTGATTCGCCGTTGTTCCTCCTCCGCAGTCTCCTGAGAATTGACGTGTCCCCAGGATTTGTAACTGGTCAGCCGGCGATACGGTTGATCGCGGTACATGAGAACCGGCTGAACCTTCAGCGTCTTGCACGGATGGAACATCGGCGCGTCCGGGTCCCACTGAAACGACGCCGGATCAGGTGCGGAATCGGAAGCGTCATCAGCAAAAATTGCATGAGCGGTTAAGAGCGTACCCGCAGTAAGGGCACTCATGGTTTCGACAAACTCACGGCGATTCCATTGGCAATTGCGGCACATGTTTTCATCTCCTGTTGTTATGGATGGTCAATCAATGCGAACAAAGTATCAATACCATTGTACTCAATGGCATTCAAGCATTCAATATTGCTCTCGCAAGAAACAGCGATTTTACCGCATTTGCCGGTTTTGCGTGCCTGTTTTTTTGCGAAAATCGCGCGCTTTGAGTTTCCTGTAAGCGACTTTTTGTTTGAAGTAAGAAACTTTATTTCTTGTCGGACAAGTTTTTCTTTCTGTGAATCAACTTTTTGTTTGATGCAATCAATCCCGGGTTGATTCAGGAACGCTTTTTGTTGCTTCCATCCAAATCATAGTTGACAGGAATCAACCCAAAGCGCGCGTTTTTGTACGCAAAACGGGATTCCTGGTACGATTTCCGCGTTTTTATGGCTTGCAAACGACGTATTTTAACGCGCAGAGGGATTATTCTGCATTCTGCATTCTGCGCTCGCCCCTCTTTCACGATTCAATCTCCTGCCGCCGGTAGCAGTATATGCCGAACCACGGGGCGAGGCAGGTCTGCACCACGGCGGTCGGAATCAACACGCCTGCAAGGAAGGGCGAGATCACGTAGGTGACGTAATTGCACCGCAGCCAAATATCCATGCCGATCCCCGAAACCAGCAGTACGCCGCCGAACAACAGCGACATCGCCACGAGGAAGGTCGTGCCGCGCCGCAACCAAAGCCGCGCTTTCGTGTATTTGCGCTTGACCAGGAATCCGTTGCGCACAACCCAAAACAGCGTCGTGTGATAAACGATCAGCGACGCGACGACGAAAGTCCAAAGCACGTTCATCTCGGGCCATCGGATCATCGGGAACCAGCCGTTGCGGAATAATGCCGTTTGCAGTCCCTGACGCAGTCCGAACGCGATCATCGCCGCAATGACCAGCGCGGTTGCGGCAATAACGCTCAGGCCGAATATCCAGCGGACGAGAAAAAACCGTTTCGGCGAGTACGCCCGCGAAAACAAAAACGGGCGCACGCCGGGCTTGTCCGAAAAAACGAACTTGCCCAGCCCGAAGCCGAGTGCCATGGCCAGCACCAGCACGACGGAATCGAAATGCCGCAACGGTGCCGGCTGGAACAGGCAATAGCCCAGTAAAATCACAAGAACGGGAACGACAAAAAAGCCCGATTCCCGAAATGCCAGTTGAAATATGACGCGGTTCATGATTGATCTCCTCAAAGGCTTCAGACTTCAGACTTCGGGTTTCAGGGATTGGTATTCGTGGCTCTCTCCTGAAGCCTGAAGTCCGAAGCCTGAAAGCCTACTTCACCGTTTCCACAAACAATTCTTCCAAATTCAGCCCCTCGACATCGGCTTGCGTGACGTCGCCGAGATTCAGCAAGCGGCACAGTTGCTCCAGTTTGGCCTCCGAAAAATCGGTGACCACCAGTTCGGTTCCCTTGTCACTCTGACGTGTTTGCAGGGTTTTGAACACGTCCTGCGTCACAGCGTCCGGCAATCGTCCGGGCAACCGGATTCTGCGGACGTTTTCCTTGAGCGAATCAAGTTCGCCTTCGACGATCAGCCGTCCGCGACCGAGAATGGCCACGCGATCGACGATGCGCTCGATGTCGCCGAGAATATGCGACGAAAACAGCACCGTCCGGTTCTCCTCACACGCGACGGCGAGTATCTCTTCGAGAAAATCATGCCGCGCGAGCGTGTCGAGCCCCGAAGCAGGCTCGTCGAGGATGAGCACCTCGGCATTCTGGGCAAAGGCCAGAATGATGCACATCGCGCGTCGCTGGCCTTTCGAGTAGTCGGAGTACGGCTTTTTGCCTTCGAGCCGGAACCGCTGTTCGAGCCGCCCGACCAGCGTGTCATTCCAGGCGGGGTATTGTCTGCGGCAAAACGTCGCGGCGTCGGCCAGCGTCATCCACTGCGGAAGCTGCATGTTCTCGGAAATATACGCGACACGGCGTCGCAGGTTTTCGCTTTGGTCTGCGGGATTTTCGCCAAGAACCCGCACTTCGCCGCTGTCAGGACCGCTGTCGGGCAACAGGTGCGAGACCATCATGCGGATGGCCGTCGTTTTGCCCGCGCCGTTCGCGCCAAGCAATCCGTAAACCGAACCCTGCGGCACGGCAAATGAAAGCTGATCGACCGCAACGGTCCGGTCGGCCCCAAAACCAAACGAGCGTGTGACGTTGTTCAATTCGATTGTGTATGTCATGATTGCCTCTTAAACGCAAAGTTCAAAGTGCAAAACGCAAAGTATTATTCTACTTTGAACTTGGAACTTTGAACTCTGCACTTTGTAATCCTTTGTATTGTTGATCGAGAATCGCCCTGATGTCCGGGTAGTTCAGGCCGAATCGCAGTCCCTCGACGAGGAACGACAAGGCCTGATGCGAGAGCGAATCGTGAATGTACTCCGCCGAAAACGGACACGGCCCCTCCGCAACGAACACGCCCAGCCCCGGTCGCTGGATGACCACGCCCTCTTTGGCCAGTTGCGAGAACACGCGGCCGGTCGTCGTCGGGTTGAGCTTCAAATCTTTGGCCAGTTGCCGCACCGACGGTAGTTTTTCGCCCGGTTTGAGCGACCTGGTCACAACCAGCCGCTTGATCTGCAACACCACCTGCTGCGTCAGCGGCTCACTGCTGTGATAATCGAGTGAAATTTTCATACTTGCACCGTCCGTAAATGGGTTGCTGATGCTTTACTGTATGATATTGTATCAAACAGCCAACCGGGAGTCAAGGGCCGTTTGGAGTTTTTTTTGAAAAAAGCATAATCAGAGCCGCAACGGTCGCGGAACGGTCGAACCAAAACAACCGCTCCATAACTGTCGCGGCTCTGAATGGATCGCTCCATGACCATCGCGGCTCTGATTTTTGGATCCGCTGCCGCTTGGATTCACTTGACGTCGATCATGGCTTCGGCGACGTTTTGGGAATGTTCACGCACGCGGCGATAGGCGTTCCACTGGGCGTTGAAGGCCATGACCACCTGGGGGTCCAAACGCTCTTCGGACATGCGTTTGAGGAACCGGTCCCTCATGGTTTTGACGCGGCGCGTGATCGTATTGCCGTGACTATGAACGTCGGTCAGCAATCCGACACCGATGCGCCGCTGGACGAACGCGCGGTGAATCATCTGGTGATAAGACCTGACCAGGTCGTGCAGTTCGAGCATCTCGGTCTGCTCCTGTTCGGGAAATGTCACGCCGGATTCGTTCAGCTTGAGGTGCGATTTCAGAATCACGAGAAAATAGTCGCTGATGGACTCGAGTTCGTCGGCCATGCGAAGTTGCGCTCGGGCATTTTCCGCCACTTCGTGCGAAATACTGCCCGCCAGCATGTTGGCCATAAACGCAATGATTTCGTCCTGAAGGTTGTCGAGGTCCTCTTCCTGCTGGAAAGCCTTTTCGACCTGCGGCACTTCTGAACTGCCGGATTGCATGACCTGTTTGACGTTGTCGGCCAGCTCCAGGCAGATGGTTGACATGCGGACCAGTTCGATGCGCGAACGTGTCAGCGAAATGGTTGAGGATTCCAGCAAAAGCGTGTGCAGGTTGGTCAGACTTGCTTTTTGGGGAACCTCGCCCTTGTCCGGAATGTACTTTGTGAGCAAATTTGCCGCGATGCGGGAAAACGGCAGGAACAACAGCGTGTTCGTGATGTTGAACATCGAGTGCGTCAGGGCAATCCCGGCGGTGACGTTTTTGATTTCCCCCGCAGCGTCTGTGCCGATCATCCAGAGAATCATCGGCAAAAAGAATTTCAAAAAGATGGCTGTGACCCAGCAGACGCCGAGGACATTGAACAAAACGTGGAACGCGGCGGCACGCCGGGCATTGATCGACATGCCGATGGACGCGAGGACGGCGGTGATCGTCGTGCCGATGTTTTCGCCGAGGACCAGTGCGGCGGCGGTTTCAAACCGGATGACGCCGATGGACGCGAGCGACATGGTGATGCCGAGCGTGGCCGACGACGATTGCACGACAAGTGTCAGGATGCAGCCGATGGCCACGCATTTCAACACGCCAACGTAGGTGGCGGCGGAAAAGCGTTCCATCCAATGCGAAAACTCAGGCAGGTCTTTCAGAATCGAAAAGCCCTGCGTCATCAGTTCCAGTCCGAAAAACACCGCTCCCAGCCCCATCACGGCCATCGCGGTGTACTTAATGCTGTCCGACCTGGAAAACATGAAGATCAATCCGCTTAACCCCATCATGGGCAAACCGTATTCGGCCACCTTGATCGCGATGATCCAGCCGGTCACCGTTGTCCCGATGTTGGCACCCATAATGACGCCGATGCCCTGTGTGAGCGTCATGATCTGGCTGTTGATGAAACCGACGACCATGACCGTCGTGACCGAACTGGACTGGATGATGCTCGTTGTGAGCAAGCCCACCAGGACGGCAAGAAAGCGGTTTTCCGTAAAGGTCGCAATCAGCTTGCGGAGACTCGCTCCGGCAACGGCTTGCAGGCCGTCGGACATGTATTTCATGCCAAGCAGGAAGATGCCGAGTCCGCCGACGACGGTGAACACCATTTTCCAATAGTCCGGCGTCCAAACCTCGACCGTCATGGTGGAGAAGACTTTGTGACCGGTTAGCGTATTGGTCGCCTGAATTGTGATTTCGCTCTTGCCGGCCTTGCCATATGTCAAGGTCATCGTCTTGTCCGGGTGGATCGCGGCTTCAACGACGTCCGGCTTGGTATTGAGGAGAATTTCCAACTCAACCGGGGCGTTTTTGAGCGATTTGACCCGGGAAAGAGGTCCCGTCAGATCAATGCGATTTTCCACCGTTCCCCAAAAAACGGTGTGCTTGTGCAATGCGTGAAAATACTCCTGGTGATGAGGCTCCTCATCGTCAGGTGCGGCATGGGGGTGATCAGCCGGAGCCATCACGCCGTCGCCATCGGGCGGGGCGGTCACACCGTCACCGCCGGAAGAGATGGCCGCATGATCCTGCGTTCCCGAATCCCGGGGCTGCTGGAGTTTGGCAACAGTTGTACCCTGCCAAAGCAGAGCGGTTCCCACTGCTGTCAGTGCGAGGAGAAGGAGTAAAATTTTGCGGGGAAAACTACGAAAGTGGCCTGTCTTGGGATTTTGCCAGGTCTCGCTCATCGGATGTTCTCGTTGGGGTGCTTGTTATCATGGCGTCCCTGGTGGATTTGCGTTACGCCGGGGGTGATTTGTGTTACGCCG
>WRMR01000282.1 GCA_009776995.1 Planctomycetaceae bacterium
GGAGTTGTTCAGCCGGACCGCAGTTGCTTCTTCGAGAAAATCGGAATCGAACGCCTCCTGACCGACGAGATTGAAAATCGTCCCTTTCAGGTTGGCGTTCGATAAAACGACGCGGCACGGAATTTCGACGTTTCCAACGACGCTGGAAACAACCTTGCCGTTTTTGGTCTTGATTTTCCCGGCGGCAGTTTTCAGGGCAATATCGACACCGTTTTTTCGGAGTTCTTGCCGCATGAGACGGATCAAAAGATCGGTCCCCCCCTGGAAGGTGTAAACCCCTTTTGACATGAAATTGGAGAACACGATCCCGTAAGTCAGGGCCGGGTCTTCCAGCGTCGAGCCGTTGGCGTAGGTGATCGGCTCCATGAGTAGCCGAACGACATCTTCCCGACCGGGGAAAAATTCGTCGAACAGTTCCCGGGTCGTCAGGTTTTGGTCGTCGTAATGCGACATGTCGCGAGCCTTATTGAAAAAGGCGTGAACTTTTTCGCCGGGCACCTGGAACCGCTCGATCAATAGTTTCGTGAAATCGTCCCGGTTGAAGGTCGTTTCAAGCGAAAATTGCGGATTATCAAACCGAATGCGCGGCAACGGTACAATTCGGTTGGCGATTTCGGCGTTCCAATAGCGGCGACAACTTTTTATCATGCCGACCGGGAATCCGTGCAGGGAAATGTCGAAAATGTGCCCGCCGCGACGATTGAACGTTGTCGCCAGGCCGCCGAGCTTGTAATGCTGCTCCACGAGCAACACCGAATAACCGGAACGACCAAGAATATTCGCGGCGGTCAGTCCGGCCAACCCGCTCCCAATCACGACGACATCATACTGCGATTTCATACACGAAAACCTGTCATAAATCAATGTTTTTCCCCCCTTTTTGCCCAAGAACCCGATGATTATAACACGTAAAGGGCATTGGGGCATAGGGTCTGGACAAGCGATTTAATCGCTACACTCCCTCTAATCACTCTTTTCGACTCAACTGTTTATTCTTCTCCCAAAAAAAGAATTTTTTTTGATTTGTCATCAAGACAGACTATCGTTCACTTGCGAATAAGCTATTGTATAGTCAGACAGGCTGTTGCGTTTGTTGATCGGCTCCTGACAGGGGAGTCGTGGCTTCAAAAAAAGCGTTTCAGCAGCGTCCTTGTCAATGTCCGTCTGGAGGTTTGCGGACGGGACGCGTCCATTGAATGGCAACAATTTACACAATTTGAAACAGCAGAACAACATGTTGAACAGCTTAAAGTACAAGATAATCCTTCCGGTCGCCGTCACATTGATACTTCTTGTGTGTATTATCGTTGCGTTTGTGTCCTGGTCAGTGACGAGCCTTTCCAACGACCAGATAGCCGAACGCGCACAGGGAGCCGTCCGTTCGGTCATCTCGCAACTGGGAGGCCTGGAAGATAAATCAAGAGTGGTCGCCGAATTTGTCGCTGGTAGTTCCACGGTCATATCGAATGTGCAGAACTGGAACACCGACAATAACGGGGACCAAAGCAGACAAGCTCTCATCACCTACTTAACCTCCGCGACACGAGAGACGGGAATGGACAGTTTTGTCGTGCATGATGCGAAAGGAAATGTCGTCCTGCGATTGCACGATCAGAGCCTCTACCGCGACTCCGATCTGCATTTGCCCTTTATCGCTGCTGCGGTTTTGCGCGGACAAGGTAGCCAAGGCTACGCCGCGACAGGGACGATGCCGCTGGGACTGGTTTCCACTTCGCCGATACGGCATGAAGGTGAAGTCATCGGTTCGTTGACGGCACTGCTTTTCCTGCACACCGAACATTTTGTGGACAAGTATGCTGAAATGTTCGACTCGCAGTTCACCATTTTTGCCGGAAACAAACGTGTTGCAACGACATTCCGGGACGAGGCGGGCTTGCGTGCCGTCGGCACGGAACTGAAAAACGATCTCATTACCGATTCCGTGCTGAATCAGGGAAAGTCCTACTCGACAGAGGGCAAACTGTTTGGAACGCGATACAACACGACCTACTTGCCGTTGGCGGGTTTTGACGGCACCTCCGTCGGTATGCTTTTCATAGGATTTTCACGCGAGGGCTCGATTGCCGCCAGCAACGCGTTGCTGTTCAAGGTGATTGCTCTCGGAGTGACCGGTCTTGTCATCGCAGTAGCCGTTGTGCTGGTTATCGCGAACAGGATTAGCCAACCACTCTCTGTGATCGCGGCTTTCATGCGCAAGGCGAGTGCTACGGGCGACATTGTGTTGCGAGCGGAAGAGATGGAAAACATCAGAAAACTTTCTCAGACCAAAGACGAAGTCGGGCAACTCAGCGATGCAACCGCCCATTTTATCAAGCATGTGACCAGGGTCGCCTCCGACCTTGAAGTTGTTGCCAAAGGGGATTTATCTCTGGAAATCGAAGTCCTTTCGGACGAGGACGTTTTGGGAATCGCTTTGGCACATATGATTTCCCAGATCAACGGTGTTTTGAAAGACGTCAACGATTCCGTGAGTCTGGTTGCCACAGGCTCGGCACAGGTCGCCGGTGCCAGCGACAATCTTTCCAGCGGAGCGACGCAGTCGGCGGCTTCGCTGGAGGAAATCACGGCGACAATGAGTGAAATGGGCGGACAAACGAGCAAAAATGCTCAAAGTGCTGCGGAAGCGAATCAACTGGCGCAAAAAACCAACTCCGCAGCCGGTAACGGTCAGGAAATGATGGACAAAATGGTCGCATCAATGCAGTCGATCACGAAAAACGCCGCCGATGTGAAAAAGGCGATCAAAGTGATCGATGATATTTCGTTCCAGACGAACTTGCTCGCGTTAAACGCCGCCGTGGAAGCTGCCCGGGCAGGAGCTCATGGAAAAGGTTTTGCGGTTGTCGCCGAGGAGGTCCGCAATCTGGCGGCCCGAAGTGCGAAAGCGGCGGGCGAAACGACTCAAATGATTGAGCAAAATAACAGGCAAATCCAAAGCGGTGCCGAAATCGTAACACAAACGGCGGAAACGCTAAAGGAAATTCTCGAGTATTCGCAACATACGGCAACCCTGATCGACGAAATCGCCAAGGCGAGCAATGAACAGGCGCAAGGTGTGTCGCAGGTGACATCGGCTCTGCAACAAATCGATGCGGTCACGCAACAAAATACGGCCAACGCCGAGGAAACGGCGAGCGTGTCCCGGGAAATGAGTTCGCAGGCGGGCACGCTGAGAACATTGGTCAGCCAGTTCAAACTCTCCAGTGGAAACGACCGAAAATTCGCGGCGACCACCGCTCCCAAACCAATGGTCACGCCAAAACCGGTGGTCAAGCCCGAGACTTCGACGCTTCCTTCGTCGTCGACTTCAAAATCGGGACTTCCGGTGAAACCGCTCGGATCACTGGGCAAAGCAACGCCGACCGTAAAGCCGGTTACTCCAGCTCCCGCTCCAAAATCTGTTCTGAAACCGGCTCCAAAACCGCTTCCAAAGCCTGTTCTCAAGTCGGCTCCAAAACCGGTTACGATGCCTACCCCGTCCACGGAACACGCCGCAACGGATATGCCGTCATCCGGCTGGGGCGGAAGCAGCGGTCAAGACATGGAAATCACCATCAAACTTGACGATAAAGAGTTCGGGAAGTACTGATGGGAATGAAAAATGAGGGCACGAGCAGGATTCTCGCGCCCTCGGGAGATGGTTGACGCAAAATGATCAGTTATTCGCTGCTTATTCTTGAATCAACCGGTCCATTCGGACTCTACGCTTTAAAACGCTCGTTGGCGAAGTTATTCTTGATAAAATTGGGAATTTTCCGAAAAATCCTGACAATCTTTTACAACGAAAGAAGTTATTCCGATTGTGCAAGGAGTGCCGACTAAAGTGCAAAGACTTCCTGGGCTTCCAATTTTGGGGCATTTCGCACGACGATGCCGTTTCTGTGGGCAACGCCTTGAATGAACTCGCGGAAAATGCCCTGATCCAGAGCGGTCGCGGACGGTGCTTCCGGGTGAAACTGCGTTCCGATTGCAAACCAGTCGTCCCGGATCGATTCGATCGCTTCAATCACACCGTCCGGACAACGGCCTGTGACCCAAAACCCCGGCGCAACGTCGTCGATAGCCATGTGGTGCATACTATTGACTCGAATATCATTTTCGCCGTAAACTTTTTCTAAAAGGGAATTTTTCTCGATGACAAGGCCGTGCCTGTGGCACGGGTCCATCGTGTCCCGATGGGGCAGGGCCTTGGGGATATCCTCCGGGATGTGCAGGAAAAGAGTTCCTCCGAGAGAAACGTTGATTAATTGCATCCCGACTCCAATTCCGAGGACGGGCAAACGTCGCTCAATAATTTTTTCCATGAGAAACCGGTCGAAGGTTTCCCGGCGTTCATCCATCGGACAAACGGTGGGATGAAGCATGTATCCATCCCGCCTGGGATCAAGATCCGCTCCGCCGACCAAAGCGACGCCGTCCAAGGCGTCTAACAGTTGGCCGATATTGTGGCCCAGTTCGCGGTTTTCCCGAAACGGGGGGATAATCACCGGAATCGCGCCTGCGTTGAGCAGACTGTCGTAATATCCGGAAAACAAAAAACTTAACGTTGGAGAACCATTTTGAGACATTCGAAAGTCCGAATTAATCCCAATCAACGGTTTTTTATTCATCCTCGCATTCCTCCTGATTGGTGCGACGCTGCTCCAAGGCGGAGTACGAACAAGGCTCTCCATGAAATTCAAGGAAACAATACGGTCGCAAGCAACAAAACGTTGCCGGGGACATAACCCGCAGGTTCAAGTCCCTCCACGCGAAACGCACGTTACCCCAATAAGCAGGAACGCGGTTTCCGTTGCCGCAAGCGAGATTGGATGATCTTAAATTTGATGATTCGCTTTTTGGTCGTATTTTCTCCAAAAGTGGAAGTGGGTTGACCGGTGAACATCAATGCTCGCGGTCAATGGAACAGGCCTCAAATCCTTTTCGGCTCGGATCGTCAACTCCGAAACCGGAAATGCAAGTTTCGTGGAGTTTACCGGGAATCTCGCAAGAAAACAAGGCCATCGCCGTATTTTGTGAACGTCGCCGTCAAAACCACTAGATATAGTGGTTTTAACGATTTTAAGGGAGCACAGGTTGGGACGCGAAAAACGGCAATTGAGAAGCGTCCGGTCATTTTTTTCTCAAACTTTAATTTTTGGCTCGACCTGATTCCAGATTGATCTTGTCTGAAAGGGCCAAAAGTTTGCAAAATGACGGAGACCGGGTGGTTTACACAAAATAGAGAAACAAAATTTGCGTAAAAACGCAGAATGCAACTGAATATTCACGAACGGATCAATCACTCCGAGCACACCGAAAAAAAACGGAACGGCTTTTGAGCCGTTCCGTTTCAGCCGGATTCATTGCGAGAATCTTTCTTTGGAGATCGCCCGCGTGCGTTAATAACGATTGACCGTAACACCGAAGTTGATGCCGTACATCAGGGCGGAGTCCGAAAATCCGCTGTTTTTCAGCCCAAAGAGTTGTCCCGAGTTGAAGATCGTGTAATCGTTGATTTTGGATCCCCGGGCAATCTCGTCAACCCACATGCCGGTTACACCGAAATTGATTCCAACGGCATTGGTCAACTGCCAGTTGGCATTGACTTTCACTTCGACACCCGGCGAGAAGGCGTGGTGGGTTTTCGAGTGATTGAAGCTTCTCCCGCTGTTCACAAGCCCGATCGGCGTCCATGGATAAACCTCGCCCTCCATGTAATTCAGGAACGTGCTTGCGGCCCCGCTTGTAAAAATATCCTGATTGAAGTCGTTGTAATAGGTTCCCACACTTCCTTTCGATCTCAAATTTTGTTGATTGAAGCCGGCGATGAATCTTCCTTCTGCGGATAAGGTCCAGCGGTTGTTGGTTCTCGTCCATCGTCCCCCGATTTGCGGAGCAATGATATGGTTGTCCGCTTTGAAGTCCCACCTCGAATCGCCGAGGACGGAGCCGACACCGAATGCGCTTCCGGTTAATTCATTGGAATTTGGATCATCGACTCGTTCCACCCCTTTCCACGGACTGCCTTCCCCCAGGAAAATCAAAGAATCATCGACTTCCATGTACCGAATACCGCCGAACATATCAAAATGACCAAACCGGGTGGGATGGAGGCGGTAAGTATAGACCGCATCGATAACCCAGTGCTCAACCTTTGTCGTTACGGTTGTATTCTCAAAATTGATTGGCAACGGAGCCAATTCCCCTATCCAATAGGTTTCGGACGGTATTTCCTCCCATTCGTAAGTCCAATATCCGGGTACGGTCACGTTCCCATTGTTGTCAAATCGCGGCTCCACATAAACCGCCACTCTTTCCCAGCGAAGAGGGTCCACGTATTCCCTCATAAACCATCCCCAAAGGGCGCGAGGACCGGAACCGTTAACGATCAGGTTACCGCCGGGAATATCGCGGTCAAATTTATGTTCCGCATTGGGATTGTAAGCGGAATCGAGTCTGAAATCATCGGCAACGAAGGCATACGCCTCTACATTATGGAGGTCACGAATGACCATGGAGGCATTAATCTTTTCTATGTTATTATTACCCTTGACCCTGTCCCCGCCAATGGACCAACCGTGATGCCCGCGATTGTTACCGATTTCCGCGCGTGTTCCCAAGCCGGAAACGGCTCCAAATTGATTGGATTTAATCGTATTGGTTTGGTTGACAAGCCCGTTCCCCGGATAAGCGACGCGGCCGAGTGGATC